>CAXNHL010000006.1:0-20135 GCA_964202105.1 Opitutales bacterium
AGGGCGGCGAGCTGCGTCGCGTCTTCCGGGCCGAGTTTCTCCGGCTGACGGAGCGGGAGCCCCGCGGCCTTGGCCCACGCGGCGACAGGGTTAGGACGGACTTCCTGGCCGCGTCCGGCGGGCCGGTCCGGCTGGGTGTAGACGGCCACGACCTCGGTGTCGGGCAAGGCGCGGGCCGCGGCGAACGCCGGGAGCGCGATCTCATCCGAACCGAGCAGGACCAGTCTCCGCGGCATGCTTTACTTGCGGGCCTGGCGCGCGGCGCGGCCTTTCAGCGAACGCGGCTTATCCCAGCGGGTGTAGGATTTCTTGCGGACCGGGCCGACCTTGCTGCGCGGGTTCTTGGACTTGCCGAGGCGCGGACCCGAGGGACCGATGGCCTTCTTCGGCGCGTCCGAGACGACGGCCTTACCGGCGACCTTCGCGGCCGGCTTGCGGGCCTCGCCATCCTCGGACGGCATCGCACTGGCCATCGCGCCGGGACCACCTTGGCGGCGGCCAGTCTGCTTAGGCTTGCCGACGATGTCCAGGAAGAGCGGGACGCCGGCGAGATCGAAGCTCTCGTGCACGCCCTTCACGAGGAAGCGCTGGTAGGCATCCTCGAGGCGTTCCTCGGAGTTGCAGAAAAGGCGGAAGCGGATGGGACGCTTGGAGACCTGCGTCACGTAGTAGCACTTGAAGCGCTTGCCCGAGACCATGCGGGGCGGGCGCTTGATCATCAGGTCCTGGATGACGCGGTTGAGGCGGCCGGTGGAGATCGCCGTGCCGGCGCGGACGAAGACGCCTTCGGCGGCGTCGAGCATGTCCTCGGCGCGGAGGCCGGTCTGGGCGGAGACGAAGAGGATGGGCGGATCAGGCAGGAAGAAGAGTTCGCGACGGATGGCCGAACGGAACTTCGCGCGGAACTCTTCCTCGTCCTCGAAGCCGTCGATGTTCTTTTCGCGGAAAGCCTTCTTCGCGAGATCCCACTTGTTGACCACCAGGACGATGCCGCAGCCCAGGAGCGCGAGTTCGCCGGCGAGCTGCTTGTCGATGCGGGTCACGCCCTGGCCGGCGTCGAGCACGAGGAAGACCACGTCGGTCTCGGCGAGGATCTCGTCGGCGCGGCTCTGCGAGAAGAAGTCCAGCGTGTCGCGCTTGTTGGCGGTACGGCGGCCGGCGGTGTCGACGAGGGAGAACTTGGCCTGGGAACCGTCAGCCTTCGTGCGGGAAAGACGGGCGCGGACGGGGTCGCGCGTGGTGCCGGCGACTTCGCTCACGATGAGGCGCGAACCGCCGAGCAGGCGGTTGCCGAGCGAGCTCTTGCCGACGTTGGGCCGACCGGCGAGGGCGAGACGGATCGGGCGGGGGCCTTCTTCGCGAGGAGTCTCGGGCTCAGGTCCGAGCTGCTTGATGATGAGGGCCTGAAGCTGCGGGATGCCGCGGCCGTGTTCGGCGGAGATCAGCAGAGGCTCACCGAAGCCGAGGGCGAAGAACTCGGACATCAGCCCGTCGCGCTCTTCGGTGTCGGCCTTGTTGGCGACGACGATCACCTTCTTGCCCGCCTGACGGAGCTTGACGGCGACCTCGAGGTCGAGCGCCGCGCAACCCTCGAAGGCGTCGACGACGAGCAGCACGAGCGAGGCGGCGGCCAGGGCGAAATCCACCTGCTCCTCGACCGCGTCGGCCACGACCTTCGGCGTCAGCTCGGCGCGATAAAGGCCGATGCCGCCCGTATCCATCAAAGTGTAACGGCCTTCGAAGACGTCGGCCGTGATGAGATCGCGCGTGACGCCGGGCTGATCGTGCACGATCGAGATGCGCCGACCGACCAAGCGGTTGAATAAGCGGCTCTTCCCGACGTTGGGACGGCCCACGATGGCTACCGCGCGGGAAAGTTCAGTGTTCCGTTCCATGGAGGGACAGTCAGGGCTACCCGCCCGCCTAGCAAGCAAGGATGCTCAGCGACCCGGAAGGCTGTCCAGGAAGCGGGCGATCCGCTCGCCGGCCTCATGGATGCGTTCGTAGCTGGTCGAGAACGACGCGCGGCAGAAACCGGCGCCGGCCGCGCCGAAGGCGGTGCCCGGGACCATGGCGACCTTCTGCTGCTCGAGCAGCTCCTGGGCGAAGGTCATGGAATCCATGCCCGTCGAGGTGATGTCGGGGAAAGCGTAGAACGCCCCGCGCGGGAGATGGCACTTCAGGCCGAGCTCGTTGAAACGGCGGACGATGAAGTCACGGCGTTCGCGATACTTGTCGCGCATGTGCAGCATCGAATCGCGGCCGTTGCGGAGCGCCTCGACGGCGGCCTCCTGGCTCATGATCGGGGCGCACATGATGCCGTACTGGTGCACCTTGAGCATGCCGTCGATGACGGCGGCAGGTCCGCAGGCGTAGCCGATGCGGAAGCCGGTCATCGCGAAGGCCTTCGAGAAACCGTGCAGGAAGACCGTGCGCTCGCGCATGCCCGGCAGCGAGGCGATCGAGACGTGGTCGCCTTCGAAGGTGAGTTCGGAGTAGATCTCGTCAGAAGCGACGAGCAGGTCCTTCTCGATGGCGAACTTGGCGATGGCCTCGAGCTTGGCGCGGTCGGCGGTGCCGCCGGTCGGATTGGTCGGGAAGTTGAGGACCAGCAGCTTGCAGCCCGGCTGCCAGGCGGCGCGCAGGGCGGCCGGGTCGAGCGCGAACTGGTCGGCGGCGACGGTGCGGATCGGGATGGCCTCGGCGTGGCAGAGCGCGACGCTCGGGGCGTAGCTCACGTAGCAGGGCTCGTGGTAGAGCACCTTATCGCCGGGGTTGAGCACGGCGCGCAGGAGGATGTCGAGCGCTTCGGAGACGCCGATGGTGCCGAGGATCTCGGTCTCGGGGTCGTATTCCGGTCCGTAGTGACGGGCGACGTAGCGGGAAATCTCCTCGCGGAACTGCTGCGTGCCCCGGTTATCCGTATAGGACGTGCGGCCCTTCTCGAGGGAAGCGATCGCGGCCTCGCGGATATGATAGGGCGTGACGAAGTCCGGCTCGCCGATGCCGAGCGACACCGCGTCCTTCATCTTGGAGACGATGGCGAAGAAGTCGCGGATGCCCGACTTGGGCAAGGTCGCGACATGCCGCGCCACGAAACGTCCGGAGGAATCCATGGTCAGGCGGGGCTCAGGGGCTGACCGAAGGACGGTCACGGCCGGCGCCGGCGTCGGTGACGACGAAGCCGTCCTTCTTGTAGGCGCGGAGGAAGAAGTGGGTGGACGTGCCCTGGACGCCGTCGATGCGGGCCAGGCGCTCATGGACGAAACCGGCGACCTTGTAGAGGTTGTCCGCGGTGACGACGACCAGCAGGTCATAGCCGCCCGACATCAGGTAGCAGCTCTCGACCTGCTCGAAGGCGGAGATGCGTTCGGCGATGGCGTCGAAACCGCCCACGCCTTCGGTGCGCACCTTGATCTCGATGACGGCGCGGACGCGATGCTCGGACTCGAAGCCCGGATTGAGCACCGGACGCATGCCCAGGAGGACGCCCTGCTGGCGCAAGGCCGCCAGCTCGCGGTCCACGGCTTCGGCGCCGAGGCCGAGGATGCGGCCGATCTGAGCGGTATCGAGGGCTTCGCCGTCGAGGATGAGCTTGAGTACGGAGTTCATGGCGGAAATCAGGAAGCCGGGAGGGCGCGACGGGCGCGGACGGCGGCGGCGAGGCCGTCGAGCACGGGCACGGTCTGTTCGAAGGAGATGCAGGCGTCGGTGATGCTGCAGCCGTAGGCCGAGGTTTCCTTGCCCTTCCAATCCTGACGCCCTTCGGCGAGGTGGCTTTCGATCATCACGCCGGCGATGACGCGCGAACCCGCGGCGACCTGCGCGGCGATGTCGGCGGCGACGAGCGGCTGGCGGCGATGGTCCTTGGAGCTGTTGCCGTGCGAGCAATCGATGACGAGGCGCGTCGAGAGGCCGGCCTTCTGGATGCGCGCCGCGGCGTCGGTCACGAACTCGGCGCCGTAGTTAGGACCGGTGCGCGAACCGCCGCGCAGGATCACGTGGGCGTCGGGGTTGCCCGAGGTCTGGAAGATGGCGACGACGCCGTCCTTGGTGACGGAGGGGAACCAATGCGAGGAGCGGGCCGAGAGACAGGCGTCGACGGCGACCTGGACGGAACCGTCGGTGCCGTTCTTGAAGCCGACGGGCATCGATAGGCCGGAGGCCAGCTCGCGATGGATCTGGCTTTCCGTGGTGCGGGCGCCGATGGCGCCGTAAGCGACGAGGTCGGCCACGTACTGCGGCGTGATCGGGTCGAGGAATTCGGTCGCGGCGGGCAGGCCAGCTTCGGCGATCTGGGCGAGGAGGCCGCGGGCGATGCGCAGTCCGTCGTTGATGCGGAAGGAACCGTCGACCTGCGGATCGTTGATGAGCCCCTTCCAGCCGACCGTGGTGCGGGGCTTCTCGAAGTAGACGCGCATGACGATCAGCAGCTCGGCGGCATGCTTCTTCGCTTCTTTCTGCAGCAAGGCGGCGTACTCCAAGGCGGCCTTGGTGTCATGGACGGAACAAGGACCGACGATGACGATCAGGCGGTCGTCCTGGCCTGAGATGACCTTGGCGGCGTCCCGGCGGGCGGTGGCCACGACCTCGGCGGCGCGCTCCGAGACCGGAAGTTCGGTGAGCACGAGGGCGGGAGACAGCAGGGGGTGCTGGCTGCGGATGCGTAGGTCGTCCGTATTCTGAGTCATCGGTAGGAGGGCTTTCCCGAGGGGAAAAGAGGGTAAATGAAGGGCTCCGGGGGGCGGGTGTCAATGACGCGTCCCGAGTTGACGCGAGGGGCTTTCAGTATCAAAAGTGTCTCAAATCGGCATGCCCAAGCAACCCAACCCAGAATCCGCCGTCCAATCCGGAGCCTTCAAGGCGTTCATCGTCGAAAAGGGCCTGCGGGCGACCCGGCAGCGGATGGCGGTCTTCGAAGCGGCCCGGACGATCCAAGGTCACTACACCGCCGAGGACCTGCTGAAGAAAGCCCGCTCGCTCGACCGCAGCGTCTCCCGCGCGACGATCTACCGCGCCCTGCCCCTCCTGGTCGGCAGCAACGTCATCCGCGAGATGGACGTCGGCCGCGACCAGAAGTATTACCTCGCCGAAGCCGGTAGCGCCACCTTCCGCGCCCAGCTGATCTGCGAGAACTGCGACTCGATCGTCGAGGTCGACGCGCCTTTCATGGAATGGTACGGCAAGGCCGTGGCCGCCAAGCACGGCATGCGCCCCATCTCCCAGAAACTCCAGGTCACCGCCGCCTGCCTCAACGACCGTTGCCCGCGCCGCAAGCCCGCCCGCTCATGATCACCTACCCGACCGCCTCCGTCTTCCCTCCCCTGCCCCTCGGCGGGACGCCCCTCTCCGCGCTGCAGCAGGAAGTCATCGCGCTGAAGAAGGCCAAAGACGCCCTCATCCTCGCCCATAATTACCAGTGCGAAGACATCCAGGGCGTGGCCGATTACGTCGGCGATTCCCTCGGCCTCGCTTACAAAGCCGCCGAAGCCAAACAGTCCACCATCGTCTTCTGCGGCGTGCACTTCATGGCCGAGACGGCCAAGATCGTGAACCCCACGCGCCGCGTGCTGCTGCCCGACCTCGCCGCCGGCTGCTCGCTCGCCGACTCCTGTCCGGCGGAGAAGCTCGCCGCCGCCAAGGCCAAGGACCCTTCCCTCTACGTCGTCGCCTACATCAACTGCAGCGCCGCCGTGAAGGCGCTCTGCGACGTCATCGTCACCAGCGGAAACGCCTCCAAGATCGTCAGCCGCGTGCCCGCCGATCGGAACATCCTCTTCGTGCCTGACCAGAACCTCGGCCGTTGGGTCTCCGGTAAGACCGGCCGGGCGATGCAGCTCTGGCCGGGCAATTGCTACGCCCACGTCCAGTTCACGCCGGGCGCCCTGCTCCGCACCAAAGCGGCCCATCCGGGGGCTCCGGTCGTGGCGCACCCCGAGTGCACGGAAGCGGTCCGCGACCTGGCCGACATGGTCTGCTCGACCGAGCTGATGGTCGGCTGGTGCAAGGAACAGACCGCGAATACCATCATCATTACGACGGAATCTGGGATGATCCACCGCCTCCGCAAGGAAGTGCCCGGCAAGACGTTCGTCGCCGCGCCGACCGACCGCTGTTCGTGCAATGATTGTAAGTTCATGAAGATGAACACGCTGACCAAGGTCCGCGACTGCCTGCGCGACGGTACGCCGGAAATCAACCTGCCTGAAAACGTACGCGCCGCCGCCGAGATCCCGCTGCGTCGCATGCTCGATTGGAGCAAGTGACGCGACGGAGCCGCCTGCTTGAAGTGCGGTAGGGTGAAAAACTTTTTACCAAAGTTTGACAATTCGGAGTATTATAAAACCCTTGATGGTAAGGAAAAATTCTTAGGCTAGTCGCAGACGCGCCTGACGATTCTCCCGATCAAGCCTTCCACTCATGAAAATCGACCTCGACCCGTCCGCCTTCACCTCCAAGGACGCCTATGTCCGCGCCGCCCTCTCCAAGGCACGCGACCTGGCCGTCCAGACCTGGGAAGACGAGCACAGCGAACGCCAGTCGCTCATCGAGCGCGAAGTCGCCGGCCTCTCGAAGCCCGAGCTCGCCAAGCGCCTGATCAAGCTCCTCTCGCGCCCCAACCGCGCCCGCGCCCAGATCTCCGACAGCATGCGCAACAAGGCCCAGGCGATGCGCCGCAAGGGCGCGCCGGTCCGCGAGATCGCGGCCGAGCTCGGCATCTCGATCCCGTCGGTCTACAACATCACCAAGGACTGAACTTGCCCGCAGGGTCCGTTTTGCCGAAGGTGTCGGCGATGAAGGAATGGACCCGCGGCGACCCGGCGAAAGGACCCACGCAGGCGCCTTTGGCGCGCGGCGGGAAACTGGACGCGGATACGCTGATCGGCGCCTACCGGGCCGGCATCTTTCCGTGGTACTCGCGAGGCCAACCGGTGAAATGGTGGTGCCCCGATCCGCGCTTCGTGATGCGGCCGGCCGACCTCCGCCTGACCGACAGCCTGCGTAAGACGATGCGGAAAGCGGGCTGGTCGGTCACTTTCGACCGGTCCTTCGAGACGGTCATGCGCCGTTGCTCGGAAGTCCCCCGCCCCGGCCAGGACGGCACCTGGATCACCGAGGAGATGATCGCCGCTTACTGCGAACTGCACCGCCGGGGCATCGCCCACAGCGTCGAGGTGAGCTGGCAGGGCGAACTGGTCGGCGGCCTCTACGGCGTGGCGCTCGGCCGGCTCTTCCACGGCGAGTCGATGTTCCACCTCAAGGCCGACGCCTCCAAGGTCGGCTTCGCGACCCTCGTGGCCCGGCTCGTCGCCTGCGGCTACGTCCTCATCGACTGCCAGGTGCCGACGGCGCACCTCGCGAGCCTCGGCGCCTTCGCGGTCGACCGGGAGGAATTCCTCGCCGCCGTGAAGCTCTTCCGCGACGAGCCGCCGTCCGGCGACGCGTTCGTCACTCCGGCTTCGGACGCGACTTGAGCAAGGCCCGGGCCTCGCGCTCATACACGCGCTCGACGATCACGCAGAGCTGCTGCAAGGAACGTCCGTCGGTGTAGACGGCGATGCCCGCCTGCATGTAGGCCTGCTCGCGCTTCTTCATCAGTTCGCGGACGCGGGCCTCGGGATCATCGCCCTTGAGCAAGGGACGCCGGGAGTTGCCCGCGGTCCGGCGCAGGATGGTGTCCACCGAGGCGAACAGGGTGACGACGATGCCCTTGGAGCGCACGAGCGCGCCCATGCCGGGCGGCACGACCAACCCGCCCCCGCAAGCGATGACGCCGCCGCAATCCGGCAGCATGGTCTCGACGACCTGGCGCTCGAGCCCGCGGAAATGCTCCTCGCCGTGCTGGGCGAAGATGTCGGCGATCGTGGCCCCGGCGAGCTTCTCGACGAGTTCGTCGGTGTCGTAGAAACGGCGGCGCCAGCGCTTGGCCAGCTGCCGTCCGAGCGCGGACTTCCCCGTGCCCATGAATCCGGCGAGGATCAGGTTCGGCGAGTTGTCCTTGTTGGCCACGGGCGACATGCGACCATAGCAAGGCTCCGCCCGCCCCTCGGCAAGCGACAAGCGTCGGGAGGATTACTTGGCGGTCAAGGCGTCCAACGCGGCCTTGGCCTTCGGCGCCAGGCGCTCGGAAAGGCCCTGCGTGGCCTCGGTCAAGACGGCGCGGTCGGCTTCGACGAAGAGCCGGGGCACGGCGGCCCAGGCGGCTTCGGTGAGTTCGTTGGCGGGGCCTTTGAGCAACGGGAGGAACGAAGCCTTGATCACGAGACGCGACTTGCCCACGCGGTTCACGCGGACGGCGACGATCCGCGCCCAGGCGGCCTTGGAAGCGAGCGAGGTGCCGGCGGGCTCCGTCGGGATATGTTTGGCGGCCAGCGACACGGGGAGGCGCAGGATCTCGTCCTCGACCTCCTGGACCTGCGAGCGTTGCGAGAGCTTGCCCAGGCGCTCCCAGAGGATCGGCGCGGCGGCGCTCGCGCTCACGCGGCGGAGCAGACGGTTCGCCCGCTGGGCGGTCGCGAAATCTTCGTGCTTGGTGAGCGCGACGAGTTCCTCGACGGTCAACGGATATTCCTTCGCGGAGCGACGCTGATCGAGCACGCGTTCGAGGTGGGCGAGCTTGGTCTCGGGCGTGGTGCCTTCGGGGTCCTCGTAAGTATTCGGCTGCTTGGGGTTGAGCGGGAGACGCGGCTTCAGGTTGGGATCGAACAGGAGGACCTGCTGCAGGGCCGCCTGGCCTTCGGGATTCTCGAGGGTCTTCGCCGCGGTGCGGACACGCTCGAACCAGGCCTTGGCCTCAGGGGAGGCGTTCGTGAAGCCGCGTGAGTGGTCCAGAATCGCCTGCTGGGCGGCGAGCCGCTTCTCCGGGACCGCGAGGTCGGCGAAGGTGGCGTCATTGGGGGCCTCGGCGGCCGAACCGATGAGACAAGCGGCGTAGGCGAAGAGGATCGGGAGAAGTTTCATGGTCGGAAATGCGAAGGTTCTCAGATGGACCAGGGTCCGCGCAACGTGGGTGAGTGGAGCTGGTTGGCCTGGTCGTCGCCGACGAAACCGGAACCGTCGGCCTTGAAGTTCAGTTTGCGGCCCAGACGGACGCTGAGGGCGGCGAGATTGACGAGCGTCGAACTGCGGAAGGCCTCGTTGACGCCGTAACCGAACGGGCGCTTCTCGCGGGCACATACGTCGAAATCGTCTTCTTGGTATTCCGGCAGCGGGAACTCGGAGGCCTTGACGAGGAGCTCCGGGCGGCTGCAACGCATGCCGGCGAAGAGCTTGCCGTTCGGTCCTTCGAGGAAGGGATTCTCGGGGTTACGCTCGGCGAGTTCGGACTCGAGGATGATACGGGTGCCGTCCTTGTAGGTAAGGGTGACGGTCTTCCAGACGCCGCAGGCCATGGCGTCCTGCGCCGGGGCGTCGCATTCGGCGGTGACGGGAGATTCGCCGTCCTTGCCGAGGAAGTATTGCACCGGGTCGAGGAAGTGCTGGCCCATGTCGCCGAGACCGCCTTGGTCGAAATTCCAATAGCCGCGGAAGGAGCCGTGGCACCGGTGCGGGTGATAAGGGATCAGCTGGGAAGGACCGCAGTAGAGGTCCCAGTTGAGGTGCGCCGGGACGGGCTCGGGCTTGAGGTCCGGCTTGCCCGTCCAGAGATTGACCTTCCAGGCGATGCCGCCGACCGGGGCGAGACGGACCGTCAGCGGACCGCCCAGGACGCCGCTCGCGACGACGCGACGGATCTCGCGGGCCGGGCCGACACCGTAGTAGTTGGTGCGGTTGAGGCGGAACCAAGTGTTCACGCGGAAAGGCACGCCAGTCTGCTGCACGACGCGGCTCAGGGCGATACCCTCGCCGATCGTGCGGGTCAGCGGCTTCTCGCACCAGACGGCCTTCCCGCGGCGGGCGGCCATGGCGGCGATGACGCCGTGCCAATGGGGCGGCGTGCAGACGTGCACGACGTCGGCGTCGGGCATCGCGATGACCTCGCGGAAATCCTCGGCGGTCATCGGCGTGCCGCCGCCGGACTGCTTGATGCGCTCGAGCTTCTTCTGCACGCGCTGGGCGTCGACGTCACAGATGCCGACGATGCGGTTCTTGCCGGTCATGCGCGGCTCGGAGTGCATGGAGGAGATGCCGCCACAGCCGACGATGACGTGGTTCAAGGTCTCGCTGGGCGGGACGAAGCCGCGGCCGAGGACGTGGCGCGGAATGATCGTGAAGCCAAGGGCGGCGACAGCGGCTTTACGCAGAAAGGAACGACGGGGTAATCGCATGCGGGGTGATATGAGGACAAAAGACCCCGTTCAATCCTGATAGTTCCGTAACAGCGCCAAGCACCTGCTTATATGGCATTATTCCGCCGTTAAAAGTCATCGGCGTTTTGCTTTCGCCCGCCTTGCTTGCTCCTTGTGGTCATGCCGCTCTCCTCGCCGCCCATCGCCCGCACCTCGGAAGAGGCCGCGCGCCTGCAGGCAGCCATCGCCCAGACCGCCGGAGTGCCGTTCTATGAAGCCAGCGGCTGGCAGACGGCCTTCGCCGACCGTTCGGTTCAGCTCGCCGATCTGCCTCGCATCACGAAGAGCCAGCTGCGCGAACACTCGCCCGAGGGCTTCCTGTCGGCCGGCCTGACCGTCGAATCGCTCCTCGCCCGCGGCCTGATCGAAGAGGAGAGCACCTCCGGCACGTCCGGCGCCAGCGTGCGCGTGGTGTTCGGCAAGACCTGGTGGGCCGAACAGGAGCTCCGGGCCCTGCTCCGGAATCCTTTCGTCGCCGAGTGCTTCGGCAACCGCACCAGCCTCCGCCGCGCCGTCCTCACGACGCCGGGTTGCAGCGGCGTCAGCTGCTATAACCGCTGGCTCAACCTCGAACAACGCACCCTCGGCGACAGCCGCTACGTCAACCAGACGCGGATTCCTTTCAGCCTCGGCGACGACAAACTGGCCGTCATGGCCGACGAGGTCGCGGCCTGGGAACCCGCCTTCCTTGACGTCGACCCGGTGCACGGCGCCTGGTTCGCCCTGCATTGCGAGCGCCACGGCCGACGCTTCCCTTCCCTGCGCTTCATCCTGACGAGCTACGAGTTCACCAGCGTCACGCACCGCGCCATCATGGAGCGGGTGTTCGGCGTGCCGGTGATCGACCTCTACGGCTCCAGCGAGACCGGCCACCTGCTCGTCGAGACGGACGGCATCATGCGCCCGAGCCCGGAGACGGCGCTCCTCGAGAGCACCACGGCCACGGGCATCGGCGAACTGCTGGTCTCGACGCTCACGAACCCTTACCTGCCCTTGGTGCGTTACGAGATCGGCGACTACGTCGAACGCGTCGCCGGCGGCTACCTCGTCCACGGACGTAAACGGGACGCCCTCCGCGGCGCCGACGGCCGCATCCTCACGACCCGCCAGGTCGACGCGGCCTTCGCCGGACTCAGCGGCATCGCCCACTATCAGCTCCGTCAGCGCACTGATGGCTCCGCGCATCTCAGTCTCCTCCCTGAACATGCCGGCGACGTGTTGGTCGCGGCGCAGGCCACGCTCGTCGAGCGCCTCTCCTTCCTCTTGGGGACCCCAGTCACCAGCGCCTCGGTCGGACTGCTCACCCCGGAAGACTCGGGCAAATTCCGCCTGACGGTCCGAGAGTCCGCCTGAACGGGCAGATTACCGCCGGAAAAGGGGCTTTCGGGCTGGAAAAACCCTATCTAACCCCCCAAGGTGGGTTTTTCACCACCATGGAAGTCTACATCGACGGTAAGTTCTACCCCAAGGCCGAGGCCAAGATCTCGGTCTTCGACCATGGCTTCCTCTATGGTGACGGCATCTTCGAAGGCATCCGCCTCTACCAAGGCTGCGTCTTCCGCCTCGACGAGCACCTCGAGCGCCTCGAGATGTCCGCCAAGGCCCTCTGCCTCGAGATGCCCTGGTCGCGCAAAGAGATCGCCGAGATCGTCTGTGAATCCTGCCGCCGCAACAACCTGACCGACGGCTACATCCGCCTCGTCGTCTCCCGCGGTTTCGGCGACCTCGGTCTCTCGCCCAAGAACTGCCCGACGCCTTCGATCGTCTGCATCGCCGACACCATCAAGCTCTACCCCGAGGAACTCTACGCCACGGGCATGCGCATCATCACCGCGCCGACCCGCCGCATCAGCCCGGCCGCGCTGCCGCCGATGATCAAGTCGCTCAACTACCTGAACAACATCATGGCGAAGATGGAAGCCCAGCAGCATGGCTTCCACGAGTGCCTCATGCTCAACGAGCAGGGTTACGTCTCCGAGTGCACCGGCGACAACGTCTTCCTCATCCACAAGGGCCGCCTGATCACCCCGGCCTCCCACGCCGGCGCCCTCGTGGGCATCACGCGCCAGGTCGCCCTCGAAGTCGCCGCCGCCCTCGGCATCCCGACCGTCGAGACGAACATCACGCGCTACGATGTCTGGAACGCCGACGAATGCTTCCTGACGGGCACCGCCGCGGAAGTCATCCCGGTCATCGAAGTCGACGCCCGTAAGATCGGCACCGGCAAGCCCGGCCCGCTCACCGCCCGCATCCTCGCCGAGTTCCGCAAGAAGGCTTCGCGCGAAGGCCAGATGATCCGCTGAGCCAGCCTGCGCCCTGACGCGCATGCCCGCCGACCCCGCCCCTCCGACCGCCGACGCCCGTGACGCTACGCTGCGCCGGCTGCTGCGGATCGCGTGGTCGTATCGCGCGGACTGCCTCCAGCTCCTCGGCCTCCAGCTCGCCGTCGTCTTCCTGACCGTCGCCGTCATCGCCTTGGCCGGCGTCGGCATCGACTTCGTCCGTCACTGCGCCGACCGCACCGTCGCCGCGCCGGTCCTGCCCTTCTTCGTGCCCGCCGACGCCTCGGACCGCGCCGTGTTCGTCTGGCTGGGCGCCGGCATCCTCGTCGCCGCCGTCCTGCGGGCGGCCCTCGCCTTCGTCTTCGGCCTCGTCTCCGTGCGCTTCCTGCACGGCCGCATCGTCGTCAACCTCCGTTCCCAGGTCTTCGCCAAGCTCCAGCAGCTGAGCTTCCGCTTCTTCGATTCCAACGCCAGCGGCTCGATCATCAACCGCGTCACCTCCGACGCGCACGCCATCCGGCTCTTCATCGAAGGCGTGGTGCTGCAGCTCGCGATCATCGCCCTGACCCTGGCCGCCTGCGCGGCCTACATGTTCCGCACCGACTGGCGGCTCACGCTGGCCTGCCTTTCGGTCCTGCCCTTCCAGATCTGGTTCGCGATCCGCTTCTCCCGTAAGGTGCGCCCGGCCTACGAGGAGAACCGCGAGCTGATGGACCGGATGGTGCTCGGCTTCTCGGAGAACGTGCAGGGCATCCAGGTCGTCAAAGGCTTCGCGCTGGAGCCCCGCGTGCAGGGACGTTTCGCCGGCTGGAGCGAGGCGATCCGCGTCCAGAAAAGGAAGGTCTTCGGCGAAGTCGCGCTCTTCTGGCCCGTCATCGACGCCCTTAACCGTCTTTCGATGGCCATCCTCATCGGCTACGGCGGCTGGATGGTAGCCCGCGGCGAGATCGCCCTCGGCACCGGCCTCGTCGCCTTCGCGGGCCTGTTGCAGCAGTTCTCCGCCCAGGTGACGACGCTCGCCTCGGTCGTCGACAACGCGCAGGTCTCCTTGGCGGGCGCGAAACGCATCTTCGAGATCCTCGACACCGATCCGGGCGTCGAAACCGAGGCCGGCGCGAGTTCGCCGGGACGGTTCCTCGGCCGCGTGGCCTTCGAGAACGTCAGCTTCGAATTCCAGGACAACGCCACGGTCCTGCGCGACCTCTCGTTCGTCGCCGAACCTGGCCAGCGCATCGCCATCGCCGGCGCGACGGGCGCGGGCAAGTCCGCCCTGCTGTCGCTCATTCCGCGCTTCTACGACCCGCGGTCCGGACGGGTGACGCTGGACGGCCATGACATCCGCCTCCTGCCGCTGCCCGAGCTGCGCCGCCAGGTCGGGATGGTCTTCCAGGAGAACTTCCTCTTCTCCAACACGATCGCGGCGAACATCGCCTTCGGCCACCCCGAAGCCACGCAGGAACGCATCGAACGGGCCGCGCGCATCGCCGGCGCCCACGACTTCATCAAGGCGCTCCCCGAGGGCTACGAGACCTTCCTGGGCGAAGGCGGCGTGAACCTTTCCGGCGGCCAGCGCCAGCGTATCGCCATCGCGCGGGCCCTGCTCCTCGAACCGACGGTGCTGCTGCTCGATGACCCGACCTCGGCCATCGACCCCGAGACGGAGAAGGAGATCATGGAGGCGATGGAATCCGCGATGGCCGGCCGCACGACCTTCATCGTCGCGCATCGCCTGAGCACCCTCCGCCGGGCCGACCTCATCCTCGTCCTCGACCGCGGCCGCCTCACGCAGGTCGGCACGCACGCCCAGCTGATGGCGGAGGAAGGCCACTATCGACGGGCGATCCTCGTCCAATCCGAAGGAGCGCCCGCATGAGCAAGCCGCCCCTCGAGATCGCGGTCCGCCGCCTGCGGCCCGACGAAGAGGAACCGGACCGGCTGCCGCTGCGCTGGTCGACCATCACCCGCCTGTTCGCGTTCACCAGCCCCCACCGCCTGCAGCGTAACACCCTGCTCTGCCTCTGCGTCTTCCGCGCGATGGCCCTGCCCGGCCTCGCCTGGCTCGTCGGCTCGATCATCAAAGGCCCGGTCCAGGCGGGCGACGGCGCCGCGACCTTCCGGGCGCTCACCCTCTTCACGGTCTTCTTCGTCGTGGCCGACGTCGCGCTCTACTGGCGCATCCGGCTGGCGCACCAGATCGGCGAGAACGTGCTCCGGGACCTCCGCGACCGCCTGATGGCGCACCTGCTTACGCAGCCGCTCTCGTTCTTCCACGCCCGCCGCCACGGCAGCCTGATCAGCCGGATGATCTCGGACATCGAAGCGATGCGCAACGGCGTCCAGAACAACTTCTTCATCTCCTTCGTCTCGTTCGGCCAGATGACCTGCGCCGCAGCGCTGATGCTGCTCGCCAACCCCCGGTTGTTCCTGGTCCTGCTGGCCATCGTCCCCTGCCTGCTGCTGGTCCATGCCTTCTTCCGCGGCAAGATCCTGCACGCCTCCCGTGTGCAGCAGGAGACGTTCTCCCGCGTGACCTCGGCCCTGGCCGAGACGGTGCAGGGCATCCGCGTCACGCAGGGCTTCGCCCGCGAGGACACCAACGCCGGCATCTTCACGCGTCTCGTGCGCAGCCTCGCCGGCAATGTCGTGAAGACCGCCAGCCTGACCTCCCTCTACCTTCCGCTGCTGGAACTCAATGCCCACGGCTTCATGGCCGCGCTCATCGGCGTCGGCGGCTGGGCCGCCCTCTCCGGCACGGGCACGGGCTTGGGCGACTTGGTGACGTTCTTCTTCCTGGCAGACCTGTTCTTCTCCCCGATCACGATCATCGGCACGCAGCTCTCCGAAGCGACGCTCGCGATGGCCGGTGCGGAACGCTACTTCCGCGTGCTCGACACCCCGCCCGCGTGGACGGACAAACCCGACGCGATCGCATGCCCTCGCTTGAACGGACACGTCGAATTCCGTGGTGTCGGCTTCGCCTACGTCCCGGACCGTCCGGTGCTCCACGAGATCTGCTTCACCGCCCAGCCGGGCAAGGTCATCGCCCTTGTCGGCCACACGGGTTCAGGTAAGTCGACGATCATCGGCCTGCTCGCGAAATTCCAACTCCCGCTCTCCGGCCAGGTGCTCGTCGACGGACATGACCTGGCCGACCTCCGCCAAGACACGCTCCGCCGCCAGATGGGTTTCGTGTTCCAACAGAACTTCCTGTTCGCCGGCACGATCGCGGAGAACGTGAAGGCCGCCCGCCCGGAGGCCACCGACGAAGAGATCCGCCAGGCCTTCCGCGATCTGGATTGCCTCGACCTCATCGAAGCCCTGCCGGAAGGTATCCATACGCCCTGCTCCGAGAAAGGACGCGGCCTGTCGATGGGTCAGCAGCAGCTGGTCGCTTTCGCCCGCGCCCTGCTGGCCGACCCGCGTATCCTCGTCCTCGACGAAGCCACGAGCGCGGTCGATACGCTGACCGAAGCCCGCCTCCAGGTCGCGCTCGCTCGCCTGATGAAGGGCCGCACCTGCTTCGTCGTCGCGCACCGCCTGAGCACGATCCGCAAGGCCGACTGCGTGCTGGTGCTGGACGCCGGACGCATCGTCGAGCGCGGCACGCATGACGAGCTCCTCGGCAAGCAAGGCGCGTACGCCGCGTTGCACCGCGACTTCCTCAGTTCGACGACCTGACGCCGTTTACTTCGCCGCGGGCGCCTCACCGAACTGCGGACGGACGGGACGCCCCTTGACCGGTTCGGCGGGCTTGGCGGGCTCATCGGTGACGGCGGTCGGGAAAGCCGGGGCGAGACCTTTGGTCTCAACCGGAGCGTAGAGATCACCGACCGGGGAGCGACGGAAGACCTCGGCCTGCAGATACTGATAAGTCGGCACGCCTTCGCGCGACCTCACCGCGAGCGAAAGCTCAAGGCGCACGGTCTGGCTCACCGGACCCCCGCTGAAACGGAGCGCCTTGGCCGGGCCGAGGACGGCGAGCGCCAGACCGGTCGGATCCTGATGCACCGGCACTTCCCAGGTCTCCGCAGCTAGGTCCGGCGGCAAGAGCACCACCAAGGTGCGGACGGGGCCGCCGGGGTTACCCGGATAGACGAGGCGACGACGCCAGAGCGGCCAGTAACGGCGGCCGGCTTCATCGAGGATTTCCGTCCCGCCTGGTCCGTCCACGACCAGCATCCGTTCCTTCAGAAAAGCCGCCTCGGCCGGCGTGAGTTCGGCGCGTACCGCGCCGGCGCGGCGGACCGGCCCCTCGTCGGGACGGACGTCGGCGTGGACGAGCAGCACCACTTCCAACGGACCCGCGACGCGGTGATCGATCCAGGCGATCACGCCATAAGGTACCGCCGTCATCGCCGCCGCCAGCAGCAGACCGCCGCCCAGGGCGCGGCCGAAGTCATGCCGTTCACGCAAGGCCACGAGCAGGCCCGCGCCGGCGAAACCGGCGGCATGCACGGAGATATCGATGCCCAGCGTCCACTGCGCGGACAGGAAATCGTCGGCCTGACCGAACCATCGCAGCCGGAAGAACATCGCGACGACCCAGAGGGTCCCGGCGGTCGCGCCGAGCAGCGGCGCATAGCGGGCGCCCGCGCGCACATACGGGCGCGTGAGCAGCGCGGAAAGCCCGGAGGCGAAAAGTCCGCCGAAGAAGGCGCCCTTGAGCGAAGCCACGCCCGTGAGGGCGGCGGCGATCACCAGGAAAGCCCAGGTGAACCAATACGTCAGGGCGTAGGTCTTCATTCCCCGACCACCGTGCCCGGCGGCACGATCGCGCCCTTCTTGACGACGATCACGCCGTCACGGACGAACAAGGCCTCGGTCTCCCACTTCTCCGGGAGACCCGTGGGCGCCAGCCGGCTGCCTGCGCCGATGCGCGCGTTCTTGTCGATGATCGCGTTGCGGATGAGGCAGTTGGGTCCGACGCCGATGTCGGGACGGCCGAGGGAGTGATTGCGCGCGAGGTCATGCGGACGCTCGAAGGCGTCGGCGCCCATCATCACGACGTTCTCGAGGCGGGAGCCCCCGCGGATGACGGAGCGCACGCCGATCACGCAGCGGTTGAGCTCGGAGTCGTCGACGATCGCCCCGTCGGCCATCAGGACGCGGGCGGAGCGGGCGCCGTTGAGCTTGGCCGGCGGAAGGTAACGGGCGTGCGTGTAGACGGGGTTCTGGCCGTCGAAGAAATCGAACGGCGGCACCGGATCCGTGAGGGTCAGGTTGCACTCCCAGAAGGAGCCGACCGTACCGATGTCCTCCCAGTAACCATCGAAGACATAGGCCATCATGCGCTTCGAGGCGAGGAGACCCGGGATGACTTCCTTGCCGAAGTCGGTCTGGGTGTGGTCCGCGAGGGCTTCGCGCATGACCTTGCCCGAGAAGAGGTAGATGCCCATCGAAGCCAGGCAGTAAGGCTGGTCCGACTTGTCGGCGAGGCGGGCGCGGGCGTTGCCGCCGAGCACCAGGGAGGAGATGACGGCCGGGTCCTTCGGCTTCTCGACGAACTCGACGATCCGCAGGTCGGCGTTGACGCGCATGACGCCGAGGGCGGAGACCTGGTCGGAGGGCATGGCCTTGGCGGCGATGGTGACGTCGGCGGCGTTCTCCATGTGCTGGCGGGCGAGCTCGTCGAAATCGAGGCGGTAGAGCTGGTCGCCGGAGAGGATCAGCACCAGATCTTCGTCCTTGAGGTTGTAGTGGTGCAGGTTCTGGCGGACCGCGTCCGCCGTGCCTTGGTACCAGCTCTCCTTGTCGCCGGTCTGTTCGGCGGCGAGGATGTCGACGAAGCCTCGGCCGAATCCGTCGAACTTATAGGTCTGCTGGATGTGCTTGTGCAGGGACGCGGTGTTGAACTGCGTCAGGACGAAGATCTGGTTGAAGCCCGAGTTGAGGCAGTTGCTGATCGGGATGTCGACGAGGCGATAGTTGCTCGCGAGGGGCACCGCCGGCTTGCAGCGATCCTTGGTCAGGGGGTACAGGCGGGAGCCGCGGCCACCCCCCATGATGATGCTGATGACGCGAGGAAGGGAGGGCATGGCGGGATGACCTACCTTCCCTCCGGTCGCGGTCGCCCTCAAGCGGAAAAGGTCGAATGGCGGCTTGAAGACGGCGAGGTCACGGGGTTGCATCGCCTCCCGCATGGCTTTCGCCTTCCACATCCTCGGTACCAGCAGTTCCGGCAACTGCTCCTTGCTGGAGGTCGGCGGCGCGCGGGTGATGCTCGACGCCGGGTTCCAAGGGCCGCGGCTCGAGGCGTCCTTGCAGAAGCTCGGCATCGAAGCGCGGGCCTTGGACGCCGTCTTCATCACGCACGAACACGCCGACCACTGCGTCGGCCTGCCCGCCCTGCTCCGCCAGAATCCCCGCCTCAAGGTCTTCGCGAACCGCGAGACCGCCCGCCGCATCAAGGACTCCTTCAAGTCGCAGCCTGACTGGCAGCTCTTCGAGACGGGCACGACGTTCGAGTTCAAAGGCCTGCAGGTCACCGCGATCCCGATCCCGCATGACGCCGCCGATCCGGTCGGCTTCGCGTTCGACCTGCCCGCCGAGGATGCGCGTCCGGCGAAACGCCTCACCTGGCTGACCGACCTCGGCCACGTGACCCCGGTCGTCCGCCATCATGTCGCCCTGGCCGACATCCTCGTGCTCGAGGCGAATTACGACGACGAGATGCTCGATCTCTCCAAGCGGCCGATCTCCCTGAAGCAGCGCATCCGCGGCAACTTCGGCCATCTGTCCAACACGCAGACCAAGGACCTGCTCGTCGGCCTGCGCGAGTGGCAGGCGACCGAACTCTACCTCGGGCACCTCAGCAAGGAGTGCAACCGCACCGTCATCGTCGACGCCCTGATGAACGAAGTGCGCGACCGGAAGACCGACCTCCGCGTGACGGTGGTCGATCCTCTCGAGGACAATCCGGTCAGCCTCTGGTGAGGCTTACTTCGTCGGCGGAGCCGGGATATCGTCGGCGGCCGGCGGCGTCGGGACGGCCCCTTCGGAGCGGATGACGGCGCTTTCAGCGACCGCGCGGGCCAGACGCTTGACGGCGGCGCCGCAGGTCGGCGAAGCGGGATTCAGGTCCTGCGCGGAGAGCCAGGCGGCGAGGGCCGCGGCTTCGGCGCCTTCCTTCTCCAGCTTCTCGGCCCGGCCGATCAGCTGGGCGTAGCCGGCGACGAGCGGGGCGATGTCCGAACGGGTCTTGGCGAGCACGAGGTCATCGGACTCGGTCTTGTAGATCTCGACGATGACATCCCACGCGAGGTAAGGGTTGTTCTGGGCCGCGAGCATCGAGGCTTTCTGGATGTTGGCGTCGAGCTCGCCGACGCGCTGGACGACCTTGCGGAGCTTGTCTGAACGCTCCTTGTCCTGCGCGAGGGCCAGGGCGTACTCGAGCTTCTTGTTGAAGATCTCGCGCCACTTGGCTTCAGCCATCAGTCGGTCGAACTCGGGCACCTTCTGGGCGAGGGTGTCCTGGCGGCTCACGACCTGGTTGGCGAATTCCTTCACGCCGGGATTCTGCGGCCAGATCTTCGTGGCGCGCTCAAGGGCGGCCTCGGCCTTGGCG
>CAXNHL010000007.1:0-20041 GCA_964202105.1 Opitutales bacterium
TCGAGGGGTTCGTCGCGGGCGACGAAACCTTCGGGCAGGCGGATCGTCTTCATCTTCTCGGTGACCGGGTCGTTGCCGACGTCGGCGATCTTGGTGTTCTCGCGGTTGAAGACTTCCGGGAGCTTCCAGCTTTCGTCGAGGAGCTCGAGGAGCTTGCCCTTGGTAACGCCACGATTCCACTGGCCGGAGCCTTCGGACAGCATCTGGCGGATGCGGATCTGGTAGGCCTTGGATTCCGAGTTGTTCGGCTGGTACTGGAGGACTTCGCGGTAGGCGTCGAGGGCGCCCTGGTAGTCGCCGTAGAGGTAACGGGCGCGTCCCTTGACGAGGAGCTCGGTGACCTTGTCATCCTTGACGCGGACGCCGGGGGAGAGCTCGTCGATGTTGCGGAAGGTCGGGTCGTTGCGCTTGGCGGCGAGTTCCTTCTGGAGGCGGAGCACGGCGGGATCGTCCTCACCCTTCAGCTTCGCGTAATCGGCGACAAGGGAGGTGGCGCGGGTGATGTCACGGGCGTCGATGGCGATGAGGGCGCGACGGGCGAGGGCCGAACCCTTGGTCGCCTTGATGCGTTCCTTGAGGTCCTTGTTGGAGAGGCTCTCGGAACCGAGGGCGCGGTCGGCGGCGTCGAGGTCGGAGATGGCCTTGTCGACCGATTCAGCGGTGCCCTTGCGGAGCAGCTTCTCGGCGGCGTCGATCGCATCGTCCTGCTTGGAGAGGGTGGCGGCGTTGTCCTTGGCGAGGCGCTTCACCTCTTCCTGGGCGACGGAGGCGCTGCCGGCGTCGCGGCGGACGGCGATCTCCTGCTTGGCGAGGGCGATGGTATCGCGCAGCTTCTGGGCGGCGGCGGTCGGGATGGCAGCGATGGCGCCGTTGGCGCCGTCGAGGATTTCCTGGGCGCGCTTGAGGTCGCCGGCGGCGACCTTGGCCTTGGCGGCTTCGATGGCGCGGGTGACTTCTTCAAAGCGGTTCTGGTGGGCCGTGGCGACTTCGTCGAGGGCACCGCTGGCGGCAGGGGCGACGACGGCGGCCGGGGCAGCCGGAGCACCGTCGGTCGGAGCAGCGGCCTTGGCGTCGGCGGACTGCTTGGAGGTGGTGGCTTCGGCCAGGGCGGCGTTGACGGAGGTCAGGCCTTCGTTGGCTCCCATATCCTTCGGGTCGATCGCGAGGATCGCCTCGAACTTCTGCTTGGCGACCTGGAGATTGCCTTCATCGCGGGCCTTCAAGGCTTCGGCGAGGAGCAGCGGCTTGCGCGAGGCGGCGTCCCCATCCTGCGCGACGAGGGTGCCGGCGGCGAGGGCGAGGGCGAAAGCGGCCCAAGCGAGCTGCGAACGGTGGATGTTTTTCATGAGTGGGGTGCTTTGAAAATTACTTGATGGAAGGGGTAGAGGCCTTGGGCGCCGGGGCGGCGGGCTTGTTCTTGGGCGCGGGGGGCGGAGGCGCCGGGACGACGAGCGTCTGCTGGTCGAACGTGAGCTTTTTCGGCCTCTTGGGGTTGAGGGCGATGGTCTTCTCAAAACTCACGCTCTTGTTCGTCAAGTCAATGCCTTTGACCACGAAGGAGGCTCCGTTGAGGACAAACTTATCCCCAGCCGCGTGCAGGGTCAGGCTCCAGGCCGGATCTTCGGGGGAGCGCAGGACGATGTCGACGCGGCCTTTGAACTCGTAGGGCTTCTCGTCATCGATTTCTAGGACCTGACCGAATTGGCGGTCGTCGACCGTGAGGATGTTACGCGCGAACGGGAAGCCGTCCGCATCCTTGCCTTTGACCACCCGGTAGGCCTTGAGGGTCAGATTAGGGGCGTCAGGGATGGGCTTGTTCAGCTTACAATCGTCGAGGTAACGATTGGTCTTCACGTTCTTGAGCGAGAACAGGCGGTCTTCTTCCTTCTTGCCCGGAGGGAGCGAAGAAGTGCTGAGCATATAGGTGTAGATCGGGTAGCCGACCGAGACGAGCTCCACGCCGAAGGGAGGCAGCACGTCGGCCTTGCGGCTGCGCGGGACGTATTCCTTGATCGTCGGATCCCAGACGACGTCGATGGTGGTGAAGAGGTCGTAATCCCAGTTCTCGTCGTCTTCTTCGGGGCTCAGCCAATCCTTGACGTTGTCTTCGAGAGAGGCGCGGGCGACGGTCGGATAAGCGGCGCCGGCGGGAGGCGCCTGGCGGAGCTTGGTGAGGACGGCGGTCTTGCCATCTTCATCGGGCACCGGCGGAGCGATCCAGCCCGGATTAAGATAGACGGCGACACCGCCGGCGAACAGGAGCGCGCCGAGCGCGACGAGAAGGATATCCTTGCGGGAGTTCATGTCCGGGATGCTTTATTTCTTAGGTTCGCCTTCGACCCCGGCGGCGGGCTTTTCTGCGGGGATGGAGAGGTAGTCGACCTGGACCACGAAGGTCGAAAGCTTGCGCTGCACGACCTGGACACGCTTGTCTTCGGTGGAGGCGGCGGCGCCGGGGCCGGTCGCCGCAGCGGCGGGAGCCTGATCGAAGAACGAAAGGGCCGGCGTGCCGACCACGACGGGGCTCGGTCCGGCGGCCGCGCCGGCGGCCGGGACGAGCGCGACGGGCGCGGAGAGCAACTTCTCGATCTCCTTGGTCGTCGTGCCCACGTCGATGGTGGTCACGGCGAGCGGACGGCCGGAATTGCGGATCTTGTTCACGAAAGTACGCAGGGTCGGGGTGTAGCCGACGAAGCGCACGCGGAACGAAAGGGTCTCGACGAGGCCGTTGCGGGCGAACGTGCGCGCCGGGGCGAACTCGTCGGTCTCATTGCGAGGGGCTTCGCTGTCCGGACCGAACGTGCCGGCGCCGGGGCGGCCTTCCGGGATGACGATGTAGGTCTCGACGGGCTCGCGGTCGACGGACTCGATCAGCAGGGGCGAACCGACGGGGCGGGATTCGATGAGCTGACGGACGAGGAAATCGATGATGAGGCGCTGCTGGTCGACCTTCTGGAAGTCGCGCTTCGGGGAAGTCCCTTGGTTATGGATGTAACGATGGAAACCGAAGGCGGTGGGTTCGTTCGGCGAGAATTTCACGCCTTGGTCGGACGCCAGCTTGCGCCAGCCGTCGACCGACTCACGGAGCAAGGCGCTGAGTTCGGCGGAGTTGGCCGAAGCCTTGCCGCGGATGGCCATCTCGGCGTTGCCGGCGATGAGCGCGTTCAGCTTCTCGCGGTGGGCGGCGAGGTCGGCGACGTCGCTCTGGGCGGCCTTGACGTTGTCTTCGTTGAGGGAGACGAGCGCTTCGCCCGGGGCGAAGGCGTGTCCGTTGAGGAGGCCGGCTTCGACGGTGGTGCTGCTGCGCAGCGCGCGGGAGGTCTCGTCACCGCCGCTATAAGCGAGGTAAGCCATGGCCAGGCCGGCGAGGAAAGCCGCGCCGAGGAGGATGAGTCCGAGGTTGAAGCCGAGGTTCTTCTTGAAACGGTTCATGAACTTAGAGGGCCTTTTCCTTATGGATGACGAGGGTGATGGTGGCCTTCGGACTACGGATGGTGTTCTGCTCCGTCACGCTGATCTCGTTCTCGGGGACGGCGCTCACGTAAGGCGACTTGCGCACCGCTTCGAGGAGCCGGCCGATATGCGCCTTTTCCGAAGCGGAACGATACTGCTTCACGTCGAAGGGAACGTCGGAGAAAAGGAAGCGGACCGTGAGGATGACCTTGGTGACGACCACGGGCGGCAGCGGCGGCTGGCCTTCCGGCGCGGGCGCGGCCGGCTGGGTGTCATACTTGACGTGCATCTCCTCGATCCAGGTGTTCTTGCAGGAACCGACGCGGGCCTGGAGGTCGCCGAGGAAGGCCGGCCAGTTCGAACGGTTGAGGACGACGAATTCGAGTTCCTTGCACTTGGCGGCGAGCTCGATGGCCTGCTTGCGGGATTCTTCGATGGCCGAGCGACGGGTGGTCAGTTCGCCCTGACGGGCGGCCACTTCGGCGATCTGCTGCTTGTTCCAGCCTTCGGAGGAGGCCAGGGCGAGCCAGACGCAGAACGGGGCGGCGGCGGCGAGGGCCGCGGCAGCGAGGAGACGCGGCTTGCGCGCGTCGAACGCCTGCTGGGAGGCGATGTCGCGCGGGATCAGGTTGACGCCGATGGGCTGGGTCAGGACGAGGCGCGCGGCTTCGCCGATGACCTCGGTGATCTGATACTTGGCGCGCTGGAGCTGCTCGGAGGTGATGCTTTCGCCCGGCGTGATGACGGCGGAGGGATCGAAGAGTTCGACCTGGAGACGGAGGGTCTCGCAGAGCTGCTCCGAAAGGCCGGGGACCTGCGAACCGCGGCCGGTCACGAGGATGCGGGCGGGCTGGCGACCATTGGCGCCACGGCGGACGTTGATGAGGCGGCGATTGATATCCTGCGCGAGGCGGCGGATGAAGGTCTGCGCATTCGCCTGCAGGACGGCGACCTGCGGATCGGTTTCGGCGAGCTGGAGCACGCCGGAGAAGTAGCCGACCTTGATGGCTTCGGAGGTCGCGAAAGGCTGGCCGGTGTTGTCGGAGACGCCCTGGGTGAGCAGGTTGCCGCCCATGTTGGTGGCGGTCTGGATGTTGACGCCGCCCGGACCGACGAAACTCAGCGTGGTCGAACGGGCGCCGACGTTGACGATGAGGACTTCTTCGGCGGACGAACCGCCGCCGAGCCGGAACGCCTGGCTGTCGAGCAGCGGGGCGGCCTGGATGGACATCGGGCGGAGACCCGTCGAAGTGACGAGATTGGCGATGCGCGTGGCGACCTCGGTGCGCAGGGCGAAAAGCAGGACTTCGGCTTCGACGCCGTCGGAGGCCATCAGCTGGCTGTCCCAGATGACTTCGTTGAGCGGGTAAGGAATCGCGTTCTGGGCCTCGAAGGCGACGATCTGGGCCTGCTTGGCCTTCTCGACCTGCGCCACCTTGAGGGGTTTCTGGAGCAGCAGGAAGGCCGGGGCGATGACGGTGACGCGGCCCTTGAGGTCATTCTGGTTCACCAGGTTGGCGAGCGCGGCGATCGCCGCATTCAACCACTCGTCGTCACCGGTCAGGCCGGGGGCGATCTCTTCGACGTAGAACTGCTCGAGGACGAGGGTGCCGGAAGCGGCGGAGAACTGCGAGACCGAGACGTTAGACGCGGCAAGATTGACGATGGTGGCCTTCTTCTGGCTCATACGGGAAAAGGGTTGGGAGGATTAGCGCGCGGAGGCGTCTTCCCGGATGAACTCCGGCTGAGGCGAACCTTGCGGCAGACTGTCGTAGAAAGCGGCGGGGACGAGGTAGTGGGGGCGGAGCATGCCGTTGTTGGCGTTGACGGCGCGGTCGGCTTCGGAACGGGCGACGTCGAAGGCCTTCTTGTCGATGAACATCTTGTGCATCGCGTTGGCCATGTCCGGGACCGGGCGACCGGCTTCGGTGAAGAGGGGCTGCTCGGTGCCGCCGACGTCGACCTGGACGTAGTAGAAGTCGGGCTGCATCTTGAGACGGTCGCGCTTGATGATGTCGCCGGGGAGGTAGAAATAGACGGAGCGATCGGTGTTCACTTCCATGGTGAGCACCGTCGCGGACGAGCGATAATAGGCGAACTCGGCGGCGGTCGTGGTGCCGATCGGCTTGAAAATCAGGGTCAAGGTGACCTTCACTTTGTCGACCCAGGTCTTGTTGATCGGCTTCTTCGGGCCGGCTTCGGTTTCGCCGGCGGCCGCGACGGCGGCGGGGTTGAAATTGGCATGGAGCTCGACCTGCGTACGGATCCACGGATTCTGCTGACCGCCGAGCTTGACCGGGTCGAAGTGGATCGAGCGGACGTTGACGGCGCTTTTACCCGAGGTCGCATCGGCCTTCCCCGCCTGGGCGAGGAGACCGGAGACGGACAAGCAGAACGCTATTAGGCTGGCAAAAACAGCACGTACTTGGGGCATGGGGAGGCGAAATGTGTCTTTGGCCCAAGCGGGAGGCAAACGCAAAAAGACGCCCTTCGGGAACAATAGTTTATTGCAAATATCTTGCGTCTAAGCGCCGTTCCTGAATCATCATTCTTTGCGTGCGTCGCCTCCTCTCCATCCTCGGCTTCTTCAGCTTCGCCGTCGCGGTGAACGCTGCCTCCGAGCCGGCCAAACCGTTGGTGGTCTCAAGTTTTACGATCATCGCAGACTGGGTTCAAGTCCTTGGAAATAAACGAGTTGAACTCGTCAATCTTGTCCCGTCCCACAGTGAAACCCACGGATACCAACTCAGCGCCCGGAACGCCCGCGACCTGCGCCGAGCCCAACTGATCGTCGGGATGAGCCCGACGCTTGAACCTTGGCTGGAGGCCTGGGCGAAGTCACACGATCGCACGGCCCAACTCCTCTGGCTCTTCGATGAACGTAAGCCGGCCCACGATGGCCACGCCCATGGCTCCGACCCCCACGCCTGGACGGACCCGGCGGAGGTCAAGAAGATGACGCGGGTCCTCGCCACGCGGTTGGGCCCACTGATCGGGGCTGAAAATTCGGAAGCGTCTTACCATCAATATGTTAAGGAGGTTGAACAGGTCGATGCAGCATTACGCCGGCTCTTCTCCACCCTGCCGGCCGGACGCCGCAGCCTCGTGACCCAGCACGCCAACCTCAGCCACTTCGCCCAAAGTTACGGGCTGCGGATCGCCCGCACGATCCTCGCGAGCAGTTCCGCCGAGTCCGCCGACCCTTCGGCCCGGCATTTCTCGGAGCTGCTCGCCTTGATTCGCCGAGAAGGGATCCGGGTCATCGTCACCGACGCCGGCCAAAGCGACGCCTTCGCCCAACGTCTGGCCGAAGACGCCGGCCTCCCTCCCCCGCTGAGCCTTTCCTTCGAATACCTTGAACCGGC
Source organism: Opitutales bacterium (assembly GCA_964202105.1). Lineage (GTDB taxonomy): Bacteria > Verrucomicrobiota > Verrucomicrobiia > Opitutales > UBA953 > UBA953. The sequence continues at coordinate 6,819 of CAXNHL010000007.1, forward strand.
CGGACGCCCGGGCGACAGTTGGACTGGCATGATGCTCCTCAACGGCCGCCGCCTGCACGAGGCCCTGTCCTCCCGATGAGCCCCTTCTGGCCACGTTTGGGTCGCCAGGTCGGCGACGCCGCCTTCGCGCTCCTGCCCACGCTCCCGTACGCCCGCCCGGAGAAGAAGGACTGTTCCGGTGAAGCCGTCGTCGCCCGCGGCCTAGCGGCCGGCGCCCGGGTCGATGGCCCGGCAGCTTTCCAGGCGGCGGACTTCTCCATCCCCTGCGGCTGCCGCACGGCGCTGATCGGCCCCAACGGCTCCGGCAAATCCACGCTCCTCCGCGTCCTCGCCGGACTCGTCCCGCCGCAAGCCGGCGAAGTCCTCGTCGCCGGCGCGCCGCCCGCGTTGGGTCGCAGCCGGATCGCCTATCTCTCGCAACGCCCCCAGCTGACGGAAGGTTTTCCGCTCCTCCTCCGCCGGCTGGTGCAGATGGGGACGTACGCGCACCACGGATGGTTCGAGGAATGCCGCCACGGCGAAGCCGCCGTCGACCAGGCCCTCGCGCAGCTGGGCCTGACGGCACTGGCCGACCGACCGGTGCACGCGCTTTCCGGCGGCCAGCTGCAACGCGCGCTCATCGCCCGCGCCTTCGTGCAAGGCGCCGAAGTGCTGCTGCTCGATGAGCCCTACGCCGCGCTCGACGCGGCGAGCCGCGAGATCATCGAGCGCTTCCTCTTCGACCAGGGCCACGCGTTCACGGTCCTGATGGCGACGCACGATCCGGCCGACCTCGCGCGCTTCGACCGCATCCTCGAACTGCGCGGCGGCGCCGTGCTCACGAAGCACGCCTGCTCGGGCCACGACCACCGCCATGCTTGACCTCCTGCTCGAGCCGCTGTCGGAACCCTTCTTCGTGCGGGCGCTCCTCGCCGTCGCCCTCGGCGGCGTCACGTGCGCCTGCCTCGGCGCCTACGTCGTGCTGCGCCGCATGGCGTTCGTGAGCACCGCCCTCACCCACTCCATCCTGCCCGGCGTGGTCGGGGCCATGCTCCTCGGTTTCTCGCCCTACCTCGGCGCGCTCGCGGCCGCCTTGCTCACGGCCGGCGGCGCGGCCTGGCTCGCCTCGCGCAAGGGCGCCAGCGAGGACAGCGCCATCGGCGTGATGCTTTCGGTGATGTTCGCCGCGGGCGTCGCGCTCATGCAGCAGGCGAACTCATGGCGCGACTTCGCCGGCCTGCTCTTCGGCAGCGTGGTGGCGGTCGGCGCGGCCGACCTCTGGGTGATCGCGCTGACCGCGGTCGGCGTGCTCTTCGGCCTGCGCGTCCTGCACAAGGAACTGGAGCTGGCTTCGTTCGACGAAGAATACGCGTCGCTGCTCGGCGCCCGTCCCGGCCTCATGCGCATGGTCCTGCTCGCGCTCGTCGCGCTCGGCGCGGTGTCCTGCGTGCGGCTCGTCGGCGCCCTCCTGACCACGGCGCTGTTCGTCATCCCGGCGGCGACGGGCGTCCTGCTCGGCCGCACGGTCCCGCAGGTCATGGCCTGGGGCGTCGCGTGCGCGCTGGCAGGCGGCGTGTCGGGCCTGTATCTTTCGTATTACCTGCCGGCGGTGCCGTCGGGCGCCGGCATCGTGCTGTGCTGCGCGCTGCCTTACCTGCTCGCGCGGCTCTTCGCGCCGCGCCGCTGATCAGAACCGCGGCGGACGGAGGCAGAGGGGCGGACCGAGCACTTCACGGGCGACGATCGCCTGGCGCAGCGCGGCCGCGCCGCGGAACTGCGTGCGCGAAAGCGCGCGGGCCGGACGCGTGACCACGAGGTCGGACGCGTCGAGATGGGGCGCGGCCGCCGGACGCACGGGACCCTCGGCGGGCTCTTCGGCCGGCTTCGCCGCGCTCTTCGGAACGGCGGGCCGCGGCTTGCGCGCGCGCCGCGGGAGGGGTGGCGGCGCGGCCATGGCCGTAGGCGTCGGTTGCTCGGCCTTCGCCTGCACCTGCCGATAGGCCCACACGGCGAAACCGCCGGCGGCCAGGAGCAGCTTGAAGATGGCCGCGCCTTCCATGGTCAGGCCTTGGCGCCGGGCGCGGGACCATCACCGGCGATGCCCTTGCGCATCTCGGTGTCGGAGCGGAGGTTCTCGAGCCGCTGGAAATCAAGGTAGCCCATGCGGCCCGAACGCAGGGCCTCGGCGAGGGCCTGCGGAATCTGGGCTTCGGCCTCGACGACGCGGGCGCGCATCTCTTCGACGCGGGCGCGCATCTCCTGTTCGAGGGCGACGGCGGCGGCGCGACGGATTTCCGCCTGCGCCTGCGCCATGTTCTTGTTGGCGTTGGCCTGCGCTTCCTGGAGGGTGGCGCCGATGTTCTCCCCGACGTCCACGTCCGCGATGTCGATCGACATGATCTCGTAGGCGGTGTTGGCGTCCAGGCCGCGCTCGAGCACGGTCTTGGAGATGCGGTCGGGGTTCTCGAGGACGAACTTGTAGCTCTCGGAGGAACCGATGGTCGTCACGATGCCTTCGCCGACGCGGGCGATGATGGTCTCTTCCTGCGCGCCGCCGACGAAGCGGTCGAGATTGGTGCGCACGGTCACGCGGGCCTTCACCTTCACCTGGATGCCGTCCTTGGCCACGGCGTCGATGGTGGTGCGGCCGCTGGAAGGATTCGGGCAGTCGATGACCTTCGGGCTGACGGAAGTGAGGACGGCCTCGAGCACGGATTTGTTGGTGCCGCGGGTCGCGATATCGATCGCGCAGGCGCGGTTCCAGTCGAGATGCAGGCCGGCCTTCTGCGCGGCGATGAGCGCCTGCACGGTCTGGACGATGTTGCCGCCGGCGAGGTAGTGGGCGTCGATCTTCTCGACGTCGACCGAGAGGCCGGCCTTGGTGGCGGCGATCTTGGCGTCGACGATCACGCTGTAAGGCACGCCGCGCAGGCGCATGCCCACGAGGTCGAAGATGCCGACCTCGGCGCCGGCGAGGCGGGCGCGGACCCAGACGGCCAGGAAGGTGAGCAGGAAGAGGACGAGCAGGAGCAGGGCGCCGGCGGCGACCCAGATGACGACGTTAGGGATATCCATGGTGATAAGCGGGGAAAAGGGTTCAGCGGGAGCGGCGCACGGTGACGCGGCCGGCGCCGGCTTCGACGACGACGACCGAGGCGCCGCGTTCGACGAAACCGTCGAGCGAGAAGGCCTCGAGCAGGGCGCCGTCGACCTCGGCGGTGCCGGAGGGCGCGAGCACGGTGACGGCCTTGCCGGTCTTGCCGACGTACACGGCGTAACCCGCGGCGGCGGGGACGGCGGCGCCGTCGTTGCTGCTGATGTTGATCATCGCGCGTCCGATGCCGGTCTGCGGCAGGATCCGGCGAAAGGCGAAGAACTCCAGCGCGAGGACCACGACGAAGGCCAGGCAGAAGAGGCCGCAGGTGAGGGCTCCGGCTTCGGCGGAAAGGTAGATGCCGACGAACGAGACGGCCGCGCCGACGAAACCGAGGAACACGGTCGGCAGGAAGAACTCGGCGGCGATCAGGACTAAGCCGGCCACCAGCAGGCTGATGGGCAGGAGCAAGGAGACTTCGGCTGCGTTCATGGCGCCAATATGCCCCGGGCCGGCGGCCTTTCCAATCTTTTCCGAAAGCACCGGCTACAAAGCCGCGACGTGGTTATATGCCCCGTGTCTCGCTTGCCGAACGGCGTCCGGCCGCCCTATCCTGCCGCATGCCTAAGAAACCCGCCGCCCCCCGCCGAAGCCGGGTCAAAGAAGCCCACCACGTGCTCGAGGACGCTTTGCGCAAGGCCGGCGAAGACCGGCCGGGCGATCAGGCGCAGGTCCACGGACAGGTCGCGAAGTCCCTCGGGGTCTCGCCTTCCATGCTCTATAAATGGCGCGAGCCGGCGGACCAAGGCAGCGGCCAGCCGAATCCGCTCCACCGCACCGCCCAGCTGATCGTGCTCACCGGCGACACGCGCATCCTCGACTGGCTGGCGGAGAAGGCCGGCGGTCAGTTCACGCCGGTCGAGACGGAGCCCGCCGCCGGCGCCCTCGACCAGGCCGCCAATACGCTCGTCCGCGAGTTCGGCCTGCTCATCGCCGACGTGGCCGACGCGATCGCCGACCGGCGCGTGACGCCCGACGAGACGCAGGCCCTGCGCGCGAAATGGAACGGCCTCCGCAAACGCGCCGAGACGTTCGTCCGCCGTTGCGAAAAAGGCGACTACGGCGCCGACAAGTGAGCGTTTTCGCTTTCCCCGCCCGCGCGAAAAGGTAACCAGCAAGCATGGCCGAATTCACCATCCGCCCGTATGGCGACCCGGTCCTCCGGGCGGTGGGCGAACCCGTGCGCGAGTTCGGCCCGCCGCTGCGCACCCTCGGCGACGCGATGCTGCGCGCGATGAAAGCCGCCAAAGGCATCGGCCTGGCCGCGCCGCAGGTCGGCCTCTCGCTGCAGCTTTTCGTGATGGACGTGCATGACGAGGATTTCGCGCCGGTGCTCGACGGCAAAGAACGCCAGCCGGCGGACATCATGCCGATGCTGCTCGCCAACGCGACCGTCACCGTGCCCCCGGGCGAGCCCGACACCTACACCGAAGGCTGCCTCTCTTTCCCCGGCGTCACCGGCGACGTCGAGCGCGTGGAGCGCGCGATCGTGCGCTACCGCGACGTCGACGGCGCCCCGCATGTCCTCGAATGCGCCGGCCTGCTCGCGCGCTGCGTGCAGCACGAGCATGACCATTGCCAAGGCGTGCTCTTCATCGACCGGATGACGCGTGCGCACCAGCTGCTCACGGCGGCGAAGGTGAAGAAGCTCAAGCGCGTGACGACCGCCGAGATGAAGGCGGCGCGCAAGCAGGCCTGATCACTTCGCGACGGGCGCGCCGACGCGGACGGTGAGGAGACCGACCGGCACCGCGGTGCCTCCGACGGGCACGCCTTCGACCTGGAAAGCCAAGGCGCCGGCGGGCGCTTCGGCCACGATCGCGCGCCACTTGGCGCGCACGACGCCGCCGGCCGGACCACCGCCGGCGACGATCGCCACATAGGCGTCGGCCGCGACGGAAAGCTTGGTCTGCGCCAGGCAGAGATGCGCGAGCAGGGCCGAACCGATGGGCTGGCTGTCACGTTCGAAACCGAAGACCCACGGAGTGCCGCCCAACGTGAGGCGCGGGACGAAACTGCGTTCGTCGCGGAGGACGAAGGCGCAGACGGCCGGCGTGGTCGCGGCGCGCAGGTCGACGAAGACGACCTCGGAAGCGACGAGCTGGAAAGAATGGGCGTCGGCGAGACGCAGGAAGAGCAACGCCTGCGAACCGTCGGCGGTCAGGGCGTACTGCTCGGCCCACAGCACGGCGAACTGCTTGGGCGCGCTGGCCGGCTTGAGTCCTTTGGAAAGGGCAGGCGCGGCGGGAGCGACAGCGGGTACGTAGGCGTAACCCTCTTCCGGTACGACCGCCAAGGCGGCGCCGGTCCGACGCGACCAAGCGGCGCGCAGTTCGGCGGTAAGATCGGCGGGGCGTTCCAGTCCGGCGGAGCTCACGCGCAAAGAGCCGATGAGGTGAGCGGAAGTGTAACCGAGATCGACAGCCTGCTTGTGCAGACGGCCGACGGCGGCGTCGAGGGCGACGGCCGGAGCGGTGCCGGCGAGTTCCGCGGCGTATTCGACCGGCTTGGTCTTCTCGGCGACCCGCTGGGCGGCGGCCAGGCGCAAACGGGCCAAGGAGGGGGCGACCTGGCGCACCTGCGCGGTGCCCTCATCGATAATCTTCTGGGCGCGAACCTTGATCTGCTCGGGGGTCTCGGAAAGACTGCCGATCTTCGGGCCACTAGCCACGGCGGCAGCGTTGGTCGTAAGAATGCTCTGTCCTGCCTTGATACGCCCTTCTCCTAAAGCATTGATACGCATGGAGTTGTGCCATTCCGCCAACTCGGCTGGCTTCAAATAGCGCACCACCTCGGCATCCGGCACTGGGGGCGGGGGCACGGGCTCGCCGACGGCGAGCAACAGAAGGGAGGCGAGGAGCGCGTTCATGGGGACTTAGGATTCGTCGAACTTACGGGCAAAAAGGGCTTCCATCTCGCCCAAGAGGGCGGCGGTATCCTTGCCGCGGACCGAAAAACGCAGCTTCGAGCCCTGCCCGGCCGCCAGCATCATGAGGCCCATGATGCTTTTGCCGTTCACCGACTCATCGTCTTTAGAGACGGTGATTTCGCAGTCCGGGTAGCGGTTGGCCAGCCGGACGATCTGGGCGGCCGGACGGGTGTGGATCCCCATGCGGTTTTGGACGGTGAATTCGCGGGCCGAAGCCTCGTGGGTTTCTTCCATAGATAAAGGGGGAGCCTAAGAGAGGACTCAAAGGATAGGGCAAAGGGGAGGCCCCCTGCAAGTCGGGTCAAGGCAAATTGAGCCGAAGGGAGGGGACGCTTGACCTTCCTCGCCAGACCCCTCCAATCGAGCCAAACGAACTACCGTGGCCAAGCCCGCTGTCCTTACCCACCCCGAATCCCTGAAGCGCCCCGCCGGCCCTTCTGAGTATGCCAAGGATCCGGTCAACGCCTCCATGTCTAAGGCCGAGAAAATCGCCCTTTACACGAAAATGGCCCGTATCCGCCATTTCGAGCAGCGCTGCATCCGCATCTACCAGCAGGGTAAGATCGGCGGCTTCCTCCACCTCTACGTCGGCCAGGAGGCCGTCGCCGCCGGGACGATCTCCCTCCTGGGCAAGCACGACCACATCATCACCGGCTACCGCGACCACGGCCACGGCCTGATGGTCGGCATGGGCATGAACGAGTGCATGGCCGAACTGACCGGCCGCGTCACCGGTTGCTCCCAGGGCAAAGGCGGCTCGATGCATTATTTCGCCCCCGACAAGAACTACTGGGGCGGCCACGGCATCGTCGGCGGCCAGGCTCCGCTCGGCACCGGCCTCGCCTACGCCGTGAAATACATGGGCCTCAAGGGCAGCTGCCTCGCTTACATGGGCGACGGCGCCGTCAACCAAGGCGCGGTCCATGAAGCCTACAACCTGGCGGCCCTCTGGGACCTGCCGATGATCTTCGTCGTCGAGAATAACGGCTACTCCATGGGCACCTCCCAGGAGCGCTCCACCGCCCACCCGGGCTGCCTCGCGAAGCGCGCCGAAGGCTACGGCATGGCTTGGGACGTCATCAACGGCCACGACGTCTACGAAGTCCGCGCCAAGACCGCGATCGCCCTCAAGCGCGCCCACGAAGAATCCAAGCCGACGGTCCTCGAGATCTTCACCTACCGTTACTTCGGCCACTCGATGGCCGACCCGGACAAGACCTACCGCGACAAGGAAGAGATCAAGGAATACCGCGAGAAGAAGGACCCGGTCCTCGCCTTCGAGCAGGAGCTCCTGCGCGAGAAGGTCCTCACCCCCGAGCTTTCCCAGAAGATCAACGACGCCGCGATGGCCGAAGCCGACAAGGCCGCCGTCTTCGCCGACGAGTCGCCGGATCCCACCGTCGCCGACATCACCAAGCACATCTACTGGGAAGAAGACAACCGCGGGCCGGATACGACCAGCCGCGGCACCATCATCTTCGAATAATCCCTCTTCGCACTTACCGTCATGGCCGTCATTTCCTACCGCGAAGCGCTCCGCGCCGCGATGCGCGAAGAACTCAAGCGCGACGACAAGGTCGTCATCATGGGCGAAGAAGTCGCCCAGTTCAACGGCGCCTACAAGGTGACCGAGGGCCTCCTCAAGGAGTTCGGACCGAAACGCATCGTCGACACCCCGATCTCCGAAGCGGGCTTCATCGGCCTCGGCATCGGCGCTTCGATGCTCGGCATCCGCCCGGTGATGGAACTGATGTTCTGGTCCTTCTCGTACGTCGCGTTCGACCAGATCGTGAACAACGCCGGCAACATCCGCTACATGTCCGGCGGCCTCATCAACTGCCCGATCGTCATCCGCGGTCCGGCCAACGGCGGCACCAACGTCGGCGCCACCCACTCCCACACGCCCGAGGCCATCCTCGCCTCGCACCCCGGTATCAAGGTCGTCTGCCCGGCCACCCCGTACGACGCCAAAGGCCTGCTCAAGGCGGCCATCCGCGACAACGATCCGGTCTACGTGATGGAGAACACCATCCTTTATAACGATAAGGGCGAAGTGCCCGACGAAGACTACATCGTGCCGCTCGGCCTGGCCGACGTGAAGCGCACGGGCACCGACCTCACGATCGTGGCCCACGGCCGCGCCGTGATCACGAGCCTCAAGGCCGCCGAGATCCTCGAACAGGAACACGGCGTCAGCGTCGAGGTCGTCGACCTCCGCTCGATCCGCCCGCTCGACGAGGAGACCATCCTCGCCTCCGTCCGCAAGACGCACCGCGCCCTGCTCGTCGAAGAGAACAAGCCCTTCTGCGGCGTCGACGCCCAGGTGGCCTACCTCATCCAGTCGCGCGCGTTCGACGAACTCGACGCCCCGATCCACCGCGTGTCCTCCATCGACGCCCCGCAGATCTACTGCAAGCGCATGGAAGACCAGCAGCTCCCCGACGTGAACCGCGTCGTCCGCGAAGCCCTCAAGGTCCTCGCCTGACCCCCGCACCCCTTACCCTTCAACTCCGATGGCTGAAATTATCGATATGCCGAAGCTCTCCGACACGATGTCGGTGGGGACTTTGGTGAAATGGAACATCAAGGAAGGCCAAGTGGTGGCCTTCGGCGACATCCTGGCCGAAGTCGAGACCGACAAGGCCACGATGGAGCTTTCCTGCACCGTGCCGGGCACGATCCTCAAGATCTACGCCCCGGCCGGCCAGCAGCTGCCCGTCGGCGCTCCCATCTGCGCCATCGGCAAGAAGGGCGAAGCCGCCCCTGCGCCCACCGCCGCGCCGGCCCCCAAGGCTCCCGCGACCGCCGTCCCGGCGATCCCTGAGAAGAGCGACGTGAGCTGCATCCCCGCCGCGCCTGCTTCTTCCGGCTCCGTCGCTCCGCAGTCCGACGGCTCCCGCACCAAGGCTTCCCCGTACGCGAAACGCATGGCGGAAAAGGCCGCGCTCAACGTCGCCGCCCTCGCCGGCTCCGGCCCTGGTGGCCGCGTCGTCGGCCGCGATGTCGCCGCCGCCGCTTCAGCTCCGGCCGCCGCCGCTCCTTCCGGTCCGCTCAACGTCGCGGTCGCTCCGCCCGCCGACGGCAAGGGCATCCAGCCTGACGCCGACGTCCCCGTGGGCGGCATGCGCCAGACGATCGCCCGCCGGCTCCTGGAGTCCAAGATCACCGTCCCGCACTTTTATCTCGAAGTCGAAGTCGACGCCGCGCCGCTCATGGCGATGCGCGAATCGCTGAACAAGCGCCTCGCCGAGACCGGCGCCGACGCGATCAAGCTCTCGGTCAACGACTTCATCCTGAAGGCCTCCGCCGAAGCCCTCCGTCGCGTCCCCGCGGTCAACGCCTCCTGGGCCGGCACGAGCATCCGCACCCACGGCGCGGTGCACCTCTCCTTCGGCGTCGCCCTCGAAGACGGCCTGGTCACCCCGGTCATCCGCGACGCGCACGCCAAGACGCTGAAGGATATCGCCGTCGAGGCGAAGTCCCTCATCGGCAAGGCCCGCTCGAAGAAGCTCACGCCGAACGAGATGTCGGGCTCGACCTTCACGGTCACCAACCTCGGCATGTACGGCGTCACCGGTTTCTTCGGCATCATCAACGTGCCCAACGCCGCGATCCTCTCCGTCGGCGCGACCATCAAGAAGCCCGTCGTCGACGCCCAGGACCGCCTGGTCATCGGCCACCGCATGGTGATCGGCCTCTCCGGCGACCACCGCGTGGTCGACGGCGCCAACGGCGCGCAGTTCCTCCAGGCGCTCAAGCAGCTCCTCGAAGAACCGGCGCTGATGCTGATCTAAGCGAAGCGCAGGCTCTCCCGAAACCCGGGCCCGCGAGGCGCCCGGGTTTTTTGTGCCCGCGTCAGAACGTGCGCACCGCCGACAGGCCGCCGTCCACGTGCAACACCTGGCCGGTCATGAAGCGCGCGTGCCCGGAGAGAAGGTGCGCGACCAGCGCGGCCAGGTCTTCGGAGCGACCGACCTGCTGGAGCGGGTGACGCTTGCCGGCGGCTTCCTTCTTGAGGTCGGAGTTGAGCAACGCGCCGGCGAGCGGCGTGTCGGTGAGCGACGGCGCGATGACGTTCACGCGGATGGCCGGCGCCCATTCGGCGGCGAGGCTCCGGGCGAGCGCTTCGACGGCCCCCTTGGCGGCGGCGATGCTCGCGTGCATGGGCATGCCCTGCGCGACGGCGACGGTGGAGAAGAGCACGACGGACGCATTGCCCGAGGCCTTGAGCGCGGGGAGCGCCGACTGCAGCGCGGCGATGGCGCCGAAGAGATTCACCTGGAGGTCGCGCTGGAAATCTTCCGCCGTGAGACGGTGGAACGGCTTGAGCGAGATGGAGCCGGGGAAATACACGAAGCCGTCGAGGCGCTCGGGCCAGACGAGCGGTCCGGGCGCGGCGGCGTCGAACGGCTGCGCGCCGATCCCGAGGTCGGCGAGCTTCTCGGGCGAACGGCAGGCGGCGTGGACCGTATGGCCGTCGGACTGGAGCTGCGCGACGGTCGCGCGGCCGATGCCGGAAGTTCCGCCGATGATCGCGATGTGCTTGGACATGGGCGTAAGGTTGCGGGCCGGCCTGCCGGGTCAAACGGCCGGCGTCTTTTCCGGGCACGAAAAAGGCCGGAGGCGAACCTCCGGCCTGATGCGGGCGACCGGCGGGTCGCTTACTTCTTCTTCGGAGCCTTGCGCGGGGTCTTCTTGTCGAGGTTCGCCTTGAGTTCTTCTTCGGAGAACTTGGAGACGACGCCGGCGGCGGGGACTTCGGCCTTGGCGGTCCAGACGATCGCATTGAGGACGAGGGTGCGCTGGCTGTCGTTCGACCAGCCGGCGTGATAGTGTCCGCCGGTGAAACCGAAGCCACGACCGCCGTCCTTACGCTCGACGGCCCAGGCGACGACCGCGGGCTTCTTGTCTTCGAGGACGAGCTTCTTGACGTCGGGGTTGCCGGAGTGCGGGCCTTCGGCGCGACTCATGGTCTCGGCGGGAGCGAGCGCGGACAGGAGCGGGGTGACGCCTTCCATGCCGTCACGGAAGCGCATGTTGAAATACCACTCGTCGTTGGAGCCGAACGGCTTCACGCCGCGGCTGGCCGGGTGATCGGGGATGACCTTGAAGTCGGCGGTCCAGTGCGGATTCACGGACCAGTGCTGCTCGAAGTAACCGCCGAGCCAGTCCTTGAACTCGAGGGCGCCCTTACCCTTGGAGGAACGACCGGCAGGGGGCGGGCTCACGGGCTTGCCGTCGACGCTCAGCCAGCCGGCGCGCTCGTAGGCGGGCTCGACGGCGTAGTGCAGACAGACGAAGCCGGTGCCGGCCGCCATCTTCTTGGCGAGCTGGTCGAGGTGCGGGAGGGCCGGATGTCCGCCGCCGCCGTCGGAGTAGATCACGATCGTGTCGGCCTTGGCGACGCGCTCGTCGGACGGCCATTCGCCGTTGAGGGCGACGTCGACGTTGACGAGTTCGGCGGCGGACTGCTTCAGTCCGGCGGCGAGGAGCTGGATGCCGGCGTTATGCTCGTGCTCGCCGGGGCCATGGCTCGGACGACCGGCGATGAGGAGGACGTTCTTCTTGTCCGCGGCCGAGACGAACGCGGCCGAGAGCAGGAGGAGACCGAGGAGGGATTTCTTCATGAGTGGTTATTTGATTTCCTTGAGGACGAGATCCTTGAACTGGACCACCATGGGCGGGCCGGCGTGGAGCTGGAGGGCGAGCAGGCCCTGCTTGGCGCCGACGGCGGTCTCGTCGGTGACGTCGACGGTCTGGACGCCGTTGATGAAGTGCTGCAGGTGGCCGCCCTTGGCGACGACGCGGTATTCGTTCCAGTCGCCGGCCTTGATCTTGGCCTGGATCTCTTCGGTCTTGCCGAGTGAACCGGTGATTTCGATCTTCGGCTTCTTGGCGTCGGCGCCTTCCTTGATCACGACCTTCTCGCCACGTTTGGCGAGGATGCCGCGGCCCCTCTCCTCATAGAGGATGCCGGAGTAGGTCTTGCCCGCTTCGAAGTCGCCCTGGTAGCCGGAGATCACGAAGCCCTTCGCGTCGACGAGCTTGCTGCGGTACTGGACGCCGGAGTTGCCGCCGACGATCTTGTACTGGAACTTGAGCTCGAAGTCGGCGACTTCGCCTTCCCATACGAGGAAGGTGTTGCCCTTGGTGGGCTTCTCCTTGGTCGTGCGGCCGGTGATGACGCCGTCTTCGACGGACCAGAAATCCAGGCCTTTCCAGCCCGTGAGGTCCTTGCCGTTGAAGAGGTTCTTGTCCTCGGCGGAGACCGACGCGCAGAGCGCGGCGAGCGCGAGGAAGGGGGTGAGCAGCTTCATGAGAGGAGGCGCGGGCGGCTTACTTCTGCTTGCCGAAGAAACGGTTCAGGTTCTTCAGGCCCTTGACGGCGATGTCGTCGCGGTGCGGCTCCATGGCGCGCCAGATGGCGGCCGCGCGGGCGATCACCTTGACGTCGGTGGTGAAGGACTCGATGACGACGTCCTGCTTGTAGCCGATCTTCTTGAGCGCGGCGACGATGGGCTTCCAGTCGAGGGAGTCGCCGCCGGGGGTGCCGCGATCGGTGCCGCAGGCATGGAAGTGGCCGAGGTGCTTGCCGGCCTTGAGGATGGCGGCGGCCTGGTTCTTCTCCTCGATGTTCATGTGGAACGTATCGAGGTGGAGCTTCACGTTCGGGAGGTTGATCGCCTTGACGAGGCGCAGGCCCTGGTCGCAGGTGTTGAGGAAGTCGGTCTCGAAGCGGTTCAGGGGCTCGATGTCGAGCTCGACGCCCTTCTTCTGCGCGTACTTACCGATGACCTTGAGGTTCTTGACGACGAGCTTGAAGTGCTTGGCCTTGGCCTTGTCGTCATGCGCGCCGATGAGGCCGACGACGGAATAGAGCGGACCGATGATGCGCGGGCAGCCGGCGATGGCGGCCTGGTCGATCAACGCCATGATGTACTTGCGGCCGGCGGCCTGGTCCTTGGCGGAACCGCGCAGGTCGCGACCGGGGCCCATGCAGGCGCAGATGGAGCCGATGGCGATGCCGGCGCTCGCGGCGGCGGCCTTCAGGAACTTCGGGTCGGTATGCGAAGGATCCTCGATCGGGATCTCGACGGTGTGGAAGCCCCAGTTCTTGAGCTTCTTGAACAGGTGCACGCTCTCGTTGGTGAACGGAGAGGC
>CAXNHL010000008.1:0-19959 GCA_964202105.1 Opitutales bacterium
CCCGGGAAGGACGTGGACTCCTCGGCGATCATCGCGACGCCCGGCTGGTAGAGATGGACGAGCGAGTTGACCTGACGCAGGAACTCGATGGCCTCGATGTTCTCGCGGCCGCCGAAGCGGTTCGGGATCCACTCCCCGGCCTTGCGCGAGTAATCGAGATAGAGCATCGAGGCCACCGCGTCGACGCGCAGGCCGTCGACGTGGAAGCGCTCGAGCCAGGACAACGCGGAGCAGACGAGGAAGCCGCGCACCTCGTGGCGGCCGTAGTTGAAGATCAGCGTACCCCAGTCCTGGTGCTCGCCCAGCCGAGGGTCGGCATGCTCGTAGAGGTGCGTCCCGTCGAAGCGGGCCAGCGCGAAGAAGTCGCGCGGGAAGTGGGCCGGCACCCAGTCGACGATCACGCCGACGTCCGCGCGGTGCAGCGCGTCGACGAGCGTCATGAAATCGAGGGGCGAACCGAAGCGGTGCGTCGGGGCGTAGAAGCCCGTGACCTGGTAGCCCCAGGAACCGTCGAAGGGATGCTCCGAAGGCGGCATCAGTTCCACGTGGGTGAAGCCCATCTGCACGCAGTAGGCGGCCAGCTGCTCGCCGAGCTCGCGGTAGTTCAGGACGCGGCCGCCCTCTTCGGGCACGCGGCGCCAGGAAGCCAGATGGACCTCGTAGACGGACATCGGCCGGGCGCGCAGGTCGCGCTGGCGACGGGCCTCCAGCCACGCGGCGTCATGCCAGACGAAGCCCGAGAGATCGCAGACGATCGCGGCGTGATTCGGCGACGGCTCGAAGTGCAGCGCATACGGGTCCGTCTTCAGGAAAGGCGTGGTATCGTGCGGACCGACGATTTCGTATTTGTAACGCGCACCGGCGGCCAGGCCGGGGATGAAGATCTCCCAGATACCGGAAGCGCCGAGGTTACGCATCGGCTGGGCGCGGCCGTTCCAGAGGTTGTGGTCGCCCACCACGGAGACCCGCCGGGCGGAAGGAGCCCAGACCGCGAAGGAGACGCCGGTGACGCCATCGAGCGTGCGGACATGGGAGCCGAGCTTGTAGTGGGCCCTATGGTCGTCGCCCTTGCCGAGCAGGAAGAGGTCGTCTTCCGAAATCGTCGGCAGGAAGCGGTAAGGGTCGTCGACGTCGCGCCGGACGCCGTCGGGATAGGTCACGCGGAAGCGGTAGCGGAAAAGTGCGTTGCCGGGGAGTTCGACCTCGAAGACACCGCTCGCGTGCAGGCGGGTCATCGGCACCGGTTTCCCACCTTCGGGCAGCAGCTCGCAGGCGCTTGCCCAAGGCAGGAGCGCGCGGGCGACCAGACCCCCTCCTTGCAGCGGATGCAGGCCCAGGAATCGGTGCGGCGAGGTCTCCGTGGCATCCACCAGGGCGGTCAACTCTGCTGGACTCAGGCGCATCCCGGAAGACTCCACGCCCGCCCGAGGGTCGGCAAGCGCTCATTACCCGAAAAGCCTTGAGGGAAAACCCGGAGCGACAAATCTCGGCGGATGCCTGGCCGTTGTTTCTGGATCCTTGCCGCGAGCCTCTCGCTGACCGCCGCCATGGCTGCGGAACCCCCCGCCGGCACCCCTGACCGCCGAGCGACCTTCGAGTACGACTCCATCGTGGTCTCTGAAAACGGACACGTCGCGGTCGCCACCAACGGTCGCCTGGAGACCGCCAACGCCTTTCTTTCAGCTAAGATGATCCGGCGCGATGACCGGACCGGCCTCATCATCGCCGAGGGCGACGTCGTCTATACGACCAAGGAGCTTCGCATCTTAGGCGCCCGGATCATGATCGACACGCGCGCCGACGTCATCGAAGCGACCGACGTGCGCTTCGGCCGCGCCCCCGTCTACTTCACCGCGGAGTCGTTGCGCATCGTCAAAGGCGACAAGCAGATCAAGGGCGTGCGCGTGTGGAATAACGAGCCCTCCGCGGCCGGCATGCATCTCAAGATCGCCGAGGCTTCCTACGTCGAGAAGGAGGACTGGCTCTCGCTCCGCAGCGCCACGCCTTACGTCGCCGGCCTCCCGCTCTTCAACCTGCCCTACTACGGACAGTCGGGCCTGGATTTCCCTTACGAGATCATGCTCAACACGGGCAGCGAGGACAAGCAGGGGCGTTTCCTTCGCTCATCGATCCTCACGCGCGTCTCGCCCTCCCTCTACGCGGGCGGCAACGTCGACTTCTACAGCAACTCCGGCATCATGGTCGGACCGGCGCTGCGCTTCGACAACTCGCGCGTACCGGGCGCCGCCACCCGCTGGAAAGGCCGCCTGCAAAGCGGCTGGATCGACGATCAGTCCACGCCCGTCGCGGATCTGTTCGGCCGTCTGCCGGACTCGCAGCGCTCCTTCGTCACCGGCGACATCAACGGACGCACCGCGGACGGACTGGAAGTCGCCGGCAACCTCTTCGCGCAGACGGACCCCGATGTCCTGCGTGACTTCCGTCCCTTCCTGATCGGTCAGGCCGGCAATCCTCAGCTCAACCTCGAAGTCGTCCGTCCCTACGAAGGCGGCTACCTCTCGGCCGCGCTCACCGCCAAGACCGACAACTATCAGGACGTCGTCCAGAAGCTCCCCGAGTTCCGTTACGACCTGCCGACGACGATCGCCGGCGCCGACGGCTGGTCGCGTCGCGCCTTCCTCAGTGTCGGTTACTTCTCCGAACGCCCGTCCGCCGAGCTGACGTCAGCCAACTTCCAGGCCGCGACCCTTTCCGCCGACGCTTGGTCGGCCGCCCGTATCGACGGGTATTATGGTTTCAGCCGGACGATGGTAGCCGGCGACTGGCTGACCTTCCGACCCGTCGCGGGCGTGCGCACGACCGGCTGGTCCGACGGCCTGAACGGCCAAGGCGCCGCGACCAAAGTGATCGGGCAGGCCGGCTTCGACGTCGAAGGACTCTTCACCGGTTCCTGGTCCGCGGACGCGCCCAACTGGGGCATCAACGGGCTGCGCCACAGCGCGCGACCGCTCTTCCAATATCGCGTCATGCCGGGCGCCGACCGCGAAGTCGGGGTCGTCCCGATGACCCAGCGGGCGGTCTCGGTGTCCGTGCTCGAAGAACTCGACCTCGCGGACCGACTCGACGCCGCCTCGACCACCGACCGTCAGTCGATGCGGTTCGGCATCCGGAACACCCTCGAGACCCGCGATGCGGTCAACGGTTCGCGTGAGCTCCTGCGGGCCGACCTCTTCACCGACTGGCGCCAAGGGCCGACCGACGCCGAGACCGGCCGCACCGACCTGCTCGGCTCGCTCAGCGTGAGTCCCGCCTCCTGGCTCACGTTCAACTCTTCGGTCCGCATGCCCAACGGCGGCGGCGCCGCCCGGGAATCGCTCCAGACGATCGCCCTCAACTCCGGCGACTTCTGGCGGACATCCCTCAGCTGGGTCGAACTCCGCCAGGCGACCAGCGCCCGCCAGCTGGTATGGGACGGTCGCGTCCGGCTCAACTCCGTCTACAGCCTCGTCTCCGGCCTGAATTACGACGCCCAGCTCGACCAGGCTACCCTGCTCTGGGCGGGCCTCATCCAGCGCGTCGGCAACTCCTGGGAGGTCGAATACGGCGTCAATAAGCGCATGGACCCGCTCAACCGGGGCATCAGCTCATTGGGCTTCCACCTGCGGGTGAGATTGTTCAAGTTCTGAGCCGTGACGGACACCCCTCCAGACTCTCCTTCGGTCCCCGTGGACGGCATCTTGCCGGCGCCGGACCTGCCGATCCGCCTCGACGTCTTCGAAGGCCCGCTGGACCTGCTGCTCTTCCTGATCCGTAAGAACGAGATCGATATCTACGACATCCCGATCGAGAAGGTCACCCAGCAGTATCTCGAGATCCTCCGCACGCAGGAGAAGGACAACCTCGAACTCGCCGGCGACTTCTTCGTCATGGCGGCCACGCTGATGTATATCAAGAGCCGCATGCTCCTGCCGGTCGAAAGCCGGCCCGAGGAGGAAGTCGCGGCCGCCGACGAAGGCCAGGATCCGCGCTGGGCCCTCGTCCAGCAGCTCATCCAGTATAAGCGCGTCAAGGAGACCGCCGCGATCATCCGCGGCCTGGTCGACGACCGCCAAGGCCTGCTGGGCCGCTACGTGATCCAGCCGCAGGGCGAAGACGCCGTGATCCGGCCCGTCGCCCGCGCCGACCGCATCGAACTCTGGAACACCTTCAACCTCGTCCTCCGTCGGCTCGCCGAGCGGATCCAGCCAGGCAACATCACGACCGAGACCGTCACGGTATCGGACCGCATGGAGACCATCCTGGCCCGTCTCGAGACTGAGCCCACGTTCACCTTCACCAGCCTGCTGCCGGAACGCCCGACGGTGGGCTTCCTCGTGGCCACCTTCCTCGCCTGCCTCGAGCTGGCGCGCCTGGGTAAGCTCAATTTGGAGCAGGATGCGTCGTTCGCCGAAATCAACTGCACGAAGTCGGAGCCGAGCGCCGCGCCCAATGCTGGCGAAGCCCTGGAAGGCGGTTCGGAGTTCGACCAGCCGGCCGCGGACGCAGAGTAAGCCGCGGGCTTGAAATCACCCCCGAAGCGCTCAAATTAAGGTCATGGCTAGCGCCCGGCGCCCCTCTCATCGTCTGCTCGGACTCGGCTTGGATGCCACCGACCAGCACAAACGCATCACGCGAGGCGAAGGCTTCTCCCTCGTGGGCGGCTCTGAGGAGACCCACGAGCGGATGACCGAGACGGTGATCAAGACCACGGAAGATCTCAGCCGGAAGGGCCGGACCATCGCTGACGCCCGCCCGGAGGAACTCGCCGAGCTGCTCCGCAAGCACGACCGCGGGGCTTGAAGCCAAAAAGGAGCCACAGACGGATTGACTCACCTCTTTCGCAGGATTTGACTGCTTCTCCCCAATGAGCAACGAGCTGCCCCCTCCTCCTCCGCCCCCTCCGCCCCCGCCTCCTCCGCCTGCGCCGGAAGGTGAGAACTCCGCTCCGAGCGGTGCCCCGAAGCTCAAGCTCAACAAGCCCATCGCCGCCGAGGGCATGCCCGTGCCTCCGCCCCCTGCTCCGTCCGCCGGCGCGCCGATTCCGCCGCCTCCGGCCCCCTCGGCCACGGCACCCATCCCGGCGCCGATACCCGCGCCGGCTCCGGCCGCTGCTCCGCGTCCGACCAACGCGCCGAATAATCGCTCCGTCGGTAAAGTCGCCGCGGCGATTGACCTTCTCGCCTTAGCGGCTTCGCTCGCGGGCGCGGTCATCCTTGCGCTCGAGCTCTTCTCCCGCTCCAAAGGTTAACCGACTCTTCCATGGCCTCCGACCTCATCGCTCATCTCGATAACAATAACTTCGAAGCCACCATCAAGGCTTCGACCGTCCCCGTGCTGGTGGACTTCTGGGCCACCTGGTGCGGCCCCTGCAAGCAGATCGGCCCGGTGCTCGACCAGCTCGCCGCCGAGATGGCCGGTACCGTCACGATCGCCAAGGTCGACGTCGACACCAACCAGGCCCTCGCCCAGCAGCTGGGCGTGAACTCCATCCCTGCCCTGTTCCTCTTCAAGAACGGCGTCGTGGTGGATAAGATGGTCGGAGCCCGCCCGAAGGGCGACATCGCCGCCTTCATCAAGAAGCACGCCTAAGTCGGTCGGCGAAAGCCCCATAAGAAAGGCCCGGGATTGCTCCCGGGCCTTTTTTGTCGGCGACCTCTAAGGGACGTTTACTTGCTCTCGAGCGGGTGCTCCTTGAGCAGGTCGGCCGGATTGTACTGGGCGCGGTTGCCGATGGCCTTGCGGACTTCGGCGACCTTGGTGTCCATGACGGGCTCGGCGGTGTTACCCCAGGCCTGACGGACGTAGGTAGCGATGTGAGCGACCTGGCCATCCTTGAGGCCGGCACCGATGTTCGGCATGTTGCCGTTATACTTAACGCCATTGACTTCGATCTCACCGGCGAGACCCGCGAGGATGGCCTTGATGACGCGTTCTTCCGAGCCGGCGACCCAAGCGGACTTGGCGAGCGGAGGGAAGGCACCCGGGACGCCGAGACCGGTGGCCTGGTGGCAGGCCGCGCAGTTGGCGAGGAAGAGCTGTTCGCCCTTGGCAGCGTCGGGCTCGAAGACCACCGGACCGCCGCCCACGACCGCCTTAGGGGCGTCGAGGTCGAAGGCCGAGGCCGAGAAGTTGCCCGCGTTGTTGGTCAGGTAGACGCCGGCCCAGAAGCCGAAGCCGCAGAACAGGAAGACGATGAAGATCGGCGTGAGGGAGAAACCCTCGGCCGGCTCGTCCTTGTCACGGGAGAGCTGGGAGTGAACCTCCACCAGGCGCCCGTCGGAGGGGCCTTCGGAGCCGGAGGGACCCCGGCGCGGGCGGTTGCTATCGGAATGACGGTTACGGTCGTTCATGGGTTCACTTCTTCAATTTGGCTTCCGGCGAGGGGTAATCCTGGCGGAGAGATTTCAGGTAGGCGACGAGGGCCGTGCGCTGCGCGGCGTCCACGAAGCGGTAGGACGGATGCCAGACCGCGCCGCTGGAAGCGGGATCGGTCAGGAGCGTCTCGACGTTGATCTGGGAGGTGCGGGCGCCGTAATTGGCGAGGTCCGGGCCGAGGCGGCGCTCGCCGAGCAGCACCTGCGACTGCAGGGCGTAGTCGCGGGCGACGGAAGGACGGGCGCCGAGACCGCGGGCGATATCGCTGCCCTGCCCCGCCGGACGAACCTGCTGGGTGTGGCAGCTGACGCAACCGAGGGAGACGTAGACGGCACGACCTTGGATGGCCAGGCCGGGCTCACGGGAGGGGAACAGCGCGCCGCCTTCTTCGCCCGCGGCACGACCGAGACCGCCGAGCTGAGACTGGCCGCTGAGGATGAGCGCGCCGAAGGGCAACGCGACGGCGAAGAAGACGCCGGCCAGGAGAGTGTTGAGGTTCTTCATGGTGGGGGTCCGATTAGTCGTGACGGCTCGCAGGAGCCGGAGCTTTGAGGATCATGCCGAAGGCGTTGAGGGCGAAGGCGACGTGGCCCACGAGGAGCAACACCGCGGAAATCTTCAGCACGAGGCACCAGGAGGCACCGGCGCGCAGGATGTCGGCGTAGGCGACGGCCGGATTGGCGAGGAGCTGACCGTTCTGCCAACCACCGACGAGCCAGGCGACGACCGCGGCGAGGAAGCCGAGCGCGGTGGCCCAGAAGTGCACGTGGACGAGCTTGGCCGAGGGCCAGAGGGCGCCGGTGAGGCGCGGCAGGATGAAGTAGCTCGCGCCGAAGACCACCATCGAGGCGCAACCATAGACGAGCAGCTGCTCGAGGCCGGTGGCGAAGGAGGTGAAGCGGACCACGGCGCTCATGGAGCGGAAGGCGAAGACGCCGCCGAGCACGCCGGCGAGGGTGAAGGCCACGGCGCCGAAGCTCACGAAGCGGAGCGTGGTGTCATTCCAGGCACGGGCCCAGCCGCCCTGCGAGGAGAGCGTGCCGTGCACGTTGATGGCGACGATGATGACCGGGATGAGCATCATCGCGGCGGCGACGACACCGGTCGACTGCAGCCAGAGCGGTACCGGTGAACCCACGAGGGCCGCCGGACCGGTCCAGCCGGCGAAGAGGAAGAAAGTCCAGAAGGCCACCGGCGCGAGGTAGTAGCCGGTGAGCGTGCGCTCGAGGACCTTGGGCAGGAAGTAGTAGATCGCGGCAAGGGCCGAGGCGCCGAACCAGAGCTGCAGGAGGTTCGCGATGAACCAGCTGTGCGCGAGCGCCTGGACGACACCGGAAGCGGGCTGCCAGAGCACCAGGAGCTGGGCCAGGAGGTAGATGAGCGGGAAGGCGAACGAGGCGCCCACCACGAACCACTGCGAGGCGAACGTATGGCCCGTCGGGCGGCGCGCGAAGGCGACGATCGGCCAGAAGCCGGCCAGCAGGAAGGCGACCGCGAGGACGGGACCGACTTCACGCGGGAAGTCCAGAAGGCGGTAACCGGTCATGTCGCCGGCGAAGACGCGGGCGATACCGTAGGTCAGCGCGAGGTTCCAAGCCACGCCACCGAGCTGGGCGAGCCAGCCGTTGCGGAACTCAAAGCGACCGAGCTGCGCGAGCAGCCAGAGGTTGAGCGCGAAGAAGGCGTTGAAGCCCCAGCCGTAGATGAAGAGATCCTGCTGGGCGGTGGCGATGCGGCCCGGAGTGAACCAAGCGCAGTCGCGGAGGACGCCGACCATGGAGCCGAGGTCGAGCGCGGCGATCACGCCGAGCACCGAGGCCGCGAGCAGCCAGACGACGGCCGAGACGAAGAAGAGGAGGAACGGGCCACGGAGCGAGGCCTCGCCGCGCGAGACGCGACCGTCTCCTTCGGGAGGACGGCCCTGCGGGCGGCCGGAACGATTATCCTGGGTCATCGGAAGATAGGTGCGGGATTATTTGAGGCCGAGTTCGGCGGTGGTCCACATGGTCGTACGTCCGGCGGTGGCGGCGCGGATGGCCTTCACCTGGTCGGCGGTGACGGCGTTGGCCTTATTGCCGAAGCTCTGACGGACGTAGGTGAGGACGTCGGCGATGTCGGCGTCGGAGACACCGGCGACCGGGGGCATCATGCTGTTGTAGGTCATGCCGTTGACGGTGATCGGACCCATGAGGCCCTGGAGGATGAACTTCACCGGCAGCTCGGGATTACCCGCGACGATCGGGGCGTTGGCGAGCGGCGGGAAGACGGGCGGCAGACCGAGACCGGTCGGCTGGTGGCAGGCGATGCAGGTGCGCGCGTAGACGGCGGCGCCGCGCTTCATCTGCTCGTCGGAGGCCTTGACGAAGACGTTCGACGCAGCGGCGGGGGCGGCCGGAGCAGCGGCGGGAGCCGGCGCTGGGCCGGCGGCGGCCTGGAGCTTGGCGACGACCTTCGGGTCCTTGGCGACCAGGGCGACGGCGTCCTTGAGCGGGATGCGGAAAGAACCGTCGGCGTTGCGGGCTGGCTCGGTGAGGAGGGCCTGCGCCTTCTTGGCGTTCTCGGCGCGCAGGTCCTTCTGGGCCTGACGACGGAGCGCGTCCTCGCTCGTTCCCTGTCGGAGCGCGAGGTAGGAGTAGCCGGTCACGATCAAGCCGGCGGCGACGAGGGAGACGACGCCGAGCCAGGCGGCGATCTGGCCGGGGATCAGCGGGCGATTCCCGGAAGAAGAATGATCACTCATGGTAGTTGATGGACTCGAGGATGCGGGGGTCGTGGACGGGGATCGTCTCCTGACGGGACGCGCCGCGCAGGAAGAGCGCGAACACGATGCCGCCGAAGCCGACGATCGCGAGAAGGTCGAGGAAGAGCGAAGAGGTGAGGAACGGCGTCACGACGAAACCTTCGGGGGCCGACTTCTCGTAGACCTGGCGGGGAATCGCGTTGAACCAGAGGTCCATGATGCCGCCGACGAGGATGATCCAGGCCACGGTCAGCAGGCGACCGGCGACGATCTTCGTGCGGTAGAACAGGAGGGAGAGGAACGGCAGGAAGAAGAAGCCGAAGATGAGGTACATCGACACGCCCCACCACTCGTTCTTGAGGCCGGTGGCGGCGTCGAACTCGCGGATGTTATACCAGAAGGTCTCTTCCGGGATGTTCGCGGTGTAGATCAGGAAGTACTGCGAGAAGCTGATGTACGCCCAGAAGACGGTGAAGGCCAGCATCAGGCAGCCGAGCACGTGCCGGTGGGCCTGGTTGAGGAGGCCGTCGAGCCAGCCGCCGTTGGACAGCTTGTAGGTGAGGATCACCGTGACCGCGAGGGCGAGACGGATGGAGAGCGCGAAGAACCACACGCCGTACATGGTCGAGAACCAGTGATACGAGAGGGCCATCAGGCAGTCGAAGGCGAGCATCGTGAGCGTCACGGCGCCGAGCGGGATGCCGACGGCGGAGACGGCGTGCAGGCGGTGCGTGTGGCCGGCGGTGCGGTCGGTGTCCTGGGCGAAGGACCAGCGGCGTAGCAGCGCGACGAGCAGGCCGAAGACGCCGACGTAGAGGGCGATGCGGACGAGGAAGAACGATTCGTTCAGGAACCAGCTCTTGGCCAGGAGGATCGGGTCATGGCCGACCTCGTGTCCGCTGGGCAGGATGTGGGAGCCGTCGGTCCAATACCAGACGGCGTGACGGAAGTCGGGCAGGAAGGCCAGCGGGACGATGCCGACCAGGATGACGACCGGCAGGCCGGCGATCAGGAGTTCCCAGTTGCGGCGGATGAGCGGAGCCCAGCCGGCGTCGAAGACGCGGGTGATCATCGTCAACATCAGCATGCCGATGAGGACGGCGACCCAGAAGAGCGAGCCGACGAGGACGGAGAGGGCCTGGCGGTTGTCGTGGTGCTGGACGCCGGCGAAGGCGAAATACCAGACGACGGCGAGGGCGACGACGCCGACGGCCAGGAATTTCTTCCAGTGGGCGGTGAGGGCGTGAGGCGAGGAAGTGCTCATGGACGAATTACTTGATTTGGGCCTTCACGGCGGCGGGGACGAGTTCGGGCGGGCAGTTCTGGGAGAGCTGCAGGGCGCGCAGGTAGGCCACGACGGCCCAGCGCTCCTCGGGGGAGAGCTTGTCGCCGTAACCCATCATGGTGTTCTTGCCGTTGGTGATGACGTCGTAGATCTGGCCGTTCGGGTAGGCGCGGATGATCGGCGTCTGGAGGTTGGCGATCGTCACGATGGCGACGTCGCCTTCGAGCGCGGAGCGCACCTTCATGATGCCGTTGCCGTCGGCGGCGTCGCCATGGCAGACGGCGCAGTAGACCTGATACTTGGCCTGACCGAGGGCGAGCACGGAGGCGTCGACCGCGTAAGGCTGCGGCTGGCCCTTCGTGAGCTTCAGCGACTGCGTCGGGAAGCCCGCGAGGAAGGAGCCCTTGGCGTCCTTGCCGGAGACGAACGACGGATTGAGGGATTCGGCGCGACGGTAATCGGCGGAGAAGACCTTGAGGGGCTCGAGGCCGTTGCCGCGGGCGACGGTGCCGGCCACGGGCGGACGGGAGTCACGGCCGTCGGCGAAGAACTTGTTCTCCCCCTGGGCCTTGTACTTGTTCTGGTAGTCCATGTCGTCGAAGACATAGACCGGGGTGTCCTTGGACACCTTGCCCTGGAAGCCGAGGAAGCTGATCGTGGCGACGACCGCGACGGCGAGGAATGCGAGGTAACGGGTCATGGGGGCGGATTAGTCGCGGATGACGATGATCTCCTGGCCGCCGAGCGACTGGAGGAAGTTGCGGGACTCATCGAGATGGAACTGCGGATCGCGGGCCTCGAGGACGATCATGAACGTGTCATCGGACACGCGCGCGAAGTTCGGGAGTTCGAACAACGGGTGATTGTGTCGCGGGAGGCGGTTGAAGATGAACTGGCCGAAGAAGGTGCCGAAGGCCGCGAGCAGGATCGTGCACTCGTAGATGACCGGGAACGGGAAGATGACGCTCCAGTAGGGCTTGCCGCCGACGACGAGCGGGTAGTCGTACGAGTTCATGTACCAGGTGAGCAGGCAGCCGACGGTGAAGCCGGTGACGCCGCCCAGCAGGGTCAGGCGCGGGACGGGGGAGCGAGGCAGGCCCATGGCCTGGTCCATGCCGTGGATCGGGAAAGGCGTATGCACGTCCCAGTTCTTCCAGCCGGCGTCGCGCACCTTCTCGGCGGCGTGGAACACGTCGGAGACCTTGCGGAAAGTGCAGGCCACGCCGTGGATGCGTTCGTTGCGTTCGTTCATGGTCGGGGGGCGGCGAGGATCAGTGGGCGTGGGGGTCGGCCTGCGGCGCGACCATCTTCACCTCGGCCATGGGCAGCAGAGGCAGGAAGCGCACGAACAGGAGGAAGAGGACGGAGAAGAAGCCGAAGGTGCCGAAGAACGTGAAGATATCCACGATCGTCGGGGAGTAGTAGCCCCAGCTGGACGGCAGGTAGTCGTTGGCGAGCGAGGTGATGGTGATCACGAAGCGCTCGAACCACATGCCGACATTGACGAAGAGGCAGATGATCCAGACGAGGGAGTGGTTCTCGCGGACCTTCTTGAACCAGAAGAGCTGCGGGGTGATCACGTTGCAGGACACCATGATCCAGTAAGCCCAGGCATACTGGCCGAAGGCGCGGTTCACGAAGGCGAACTTCTCGAAGGAGTTGCCCGAGTAGGCCGCGATGAAGAACTCGGTGGCGTACGCGTAGCCGACCATCGTGCCGGTGGCCAAGATGATCTTACACATGTTGTCGATGTGGTACTGGTTGATGACGTCGTGCAGGCGGTAGATCGCGCGCAGCGGGAGCATCAGGGTCAGCACCATCGCGAAGCCGGAGAAGATGGCGCCGGCGACGAAGTACGGGGGGAAGATGGTCGTATGCCAGCCGGGGACGTTCGAGACGGCGAAGTCGAACGAGACGATGGTGTGCACGGAGAGCACGAGCGGGGTCGAGAGACCGGCGAGCAGCAGGTACGCCATCTCGAAGTTGGACCACTGGCGGTTGCCGCCGCGCCAGCCCATGGCGAGGACGCTGTAGAAGGCCTTGCGCCACCAGGTGGTCGCGCGGTCGCGGATCGTGCCGAGGTCCGGGATCATGCCCATGTACCAGAACAGCGTCGAGACGGTGAAGTAGGTGGAGACCGCGAAGACGTCCCACTCGAGCGGGGAACGGAACTGCGGCCAGATGCCGTTCTGATTAGGCAGGGGCAGGAGCCACCAGCCGAACCAGACGCGACCGACGTGGAAGAGCGGGAACAGACCGGCGCAGCAGACCGCGAAGATGGTCATGGCCTCGGCGGCGCGGTTGATGGACGTGCGCCACTTCTGGCGGAGGAGGCAGAGGATCGCCGAGATCAGCGTACCGGCGTGGCCGATGCCGACCCAGAACACGAAGTTGACGATGGCCCAACCCCAGCCCACGGGCGAACGCAGGCCCCAGGTGCCGGTGCCGGTCGCGACGAGGTAGCCGAGGCCGATGAACGTGAACGACGCGACGAAGAGCGCGACGCCGAACATGATCTTCCACCAGAGCGGAGTCTCTTCTTCGACGATGCCGCAGACCTTGTCGGTGATCCAGTGGAAGCCGCGGTTATTGAGGATCAGCGGCGAGCGCGGAAGCTCGGCTGGGCGAACCTTATCGAGGATCGCGGGGCGCTCCGAAGAGCTGTCGTGGGCGTGAGCCATGGGACGAAGGGTCGTTTAAGGATTATTTGGCGTGAGGCTTCGCGCCGTGGGCGTCGCCGTGGGCGGCGCCATGAGCGGGAGCGGCGTGGGTGTCGCCGTGCGATTCGCGGCCGGCCATCTCGAGACGAGAGAGCGGGACGAGCTGGGCGCCCGGCATGCGGAGGTTGAGGTTGCGCAGCTTGGCCTGGTAGGTCGTGCGCGGACGGGTGTTGAGGTAGGTCAGCGCGCCGTAGGAACGGCTCGAAGCCTTGGCCTTGGCCACGCGGGTCTTGGGGTCGGTGATGTCACCGAACTCGATCGCGCCGGCCGGGCAGGCCTGCTGGCAGGCGACCTTGATGGCGCCGTCGCGGACGTTGATGTCGGCCGAATTGCGGGCGCGGACCTTGGCCTGGATCTTGGCTTCCTGGATGCGCTGGACGCAATAGGTGCACTTCTCCATGACGCCTCGCATACGCACGGAGACGTCGGGGTTCTTCTGGAGCTGCGGGAGGTCGGCCGGATCCTTGACGGCCTTCTCCGGTCCGAGAGGACCTTCGTAGTAGTGGCCGTCGACGCGCTTGTTGAAGTCGAGGAAGTTGAAGCGACGGACCTTATACGGGCAGTTGTTCGCGCAGTAGCGGGTGCCGATGCAACGGTTGTAGGCCATCGTGTTGAGGCCCTGGTCGTCGTGGACGGTGGCGTTGGCGGGGCAGACGGTCTCGCACGGGGCGGTCTCGCAATGCTGGCAGGCGACGCCCATGAAGGTGACCTGCGGGTCTTCGGGGATCGCGTTGCCGGCGGCGGCGCGACCGTCGAAGAAGTAGCGGTCCAGGCGGATCCAGTGCATATTGCGGCCCTTGAGCACCTGCTCGCGGCCGACGACGGGGATATTGTTCTCGGACTGGCACGCGGTCACGCAGGCGTTGCAGCCGGTGCACGTGTTGAGGTCGATCGACATGCCCCACTGCTGGAGCGCGGGGAACTTGTCTTCGTGGCCCTGCCAGACGGCGACGTTCGGGGCGACGGAGTGGGCCGGGTGCTCGTAGGCGGAATTACCACGCGGAGTGGTGATCGCCTTCTGGGCAGGGGCCATGGCGCCATCCTTGCCGTAGACGGCCGGAGCGTGGCCATCGATGCCGAGCTTGGCGAAGTCCGCGTTCTTCTTGAGATCCTCGACGTTGCCTTCGCGGATGATGTCGCGGCCTTCCATCGACCAGTGGTCCTGCATGTTGCAGACGGCGACGGTGGCGTCGGAGAGGGTGAACTTGGCGCCCGTGCGGACGGAGGGTTCGGCGGCGGTGACGAGCGGGTAGGCGTTGAAGCCGTTGCCCGTGACGCGACCGGCGAGACGTTCGTCGACGCGCGTGGCGACGCGACCGGCGACGCGGCGGCCGAAGCCGAGCTGGAGACCGATGGTGTGGTCGGCCATGCCGGGCATGATGAAGACCGGCCCGGTGACGGACTTGCCGCCCACGGTGACGGTGGCGACGCGGCAGATCAGGCGGCCGTCGACGAGCTGGTTGATGTTCCGGTTGAGCGCGCCGATCTTATTGATGAACATCGCGTCCGGCTCGATGGCCAGCTTCGCGGCGAACTTCGGGCTGACGAGGATGACGTTCTCCCAGACGGTCTTGGACATGGGATCCGGAGCCTCGGCGAGCCAGCCGTTGTTGGCCTGGAGGCCGTCACCGGAGTGGACGCTGGGGAGGAGACGGACTTCGAGCGCGTCGAAGGAGAGGGCCGGAGCGGCGAAGGCCTTGATCTGGGCGACGCCCACGGCGGGCTTGGCCGCGGCGAAGGCGGTGCCGGCGAGCAAACCCTCGGCGAGCCAGGCGGCGAAGGCTTCGTCGGAAGCGTTCTTCGAGAGCGCGTTGAAGGTCTCGCGGACGAGCGCGTGCGCATCCTTGTCGGAACCGGCGAAGGGCGCGAGGACGTCGAGTTCGGTGATCGTCGCGAACAGCGGGTCGATCATCGGCTGCACCGGCACGTAGGCGCCGTCGAGCGTGCGGCCGTCGGACCAGCTCTCGAGGTAGTGCGAGGAGGCGAGGAAGGTGCCGGCGGCGGCCTTCACGGCGGCCGAGGTCTCATCGAAGGACGGACCATGGTAACCGAGGCGGACGACCTTCTTGGCGGCCTGGATGGCGGCGCTGAAGTTCACGTCGGCCGGCGCGTCGTAGACGGGGTTGCCACCGAGGATGACGAGGGTCTTGGCCGGCTGGGCGACGAGCGCGGAGATCGTCAGGGCGGCGGGAGCCGGCGCGGCGACATACTTGACGGCGGCGGCGAGGGCCTGGTTGGCGAGGAAGACGGCGCGATGCGCGTCGGCGGAGAGATGATCGCCGGCGACGATGAGGGCTTCGCCCTTGGCGGCCTTGACGAGGTCGGCCACGCATTCGGTGACCCACTTGGCGTCGACGTTGATGCCCGAGACCTTGCCCTTGAGGGCGGCGGCGTCGGCGGAACCCTTCTGCGCGAGGACTTCGGCGGCGAAGAGGATCGCGAGGCCGGAGATGTGCGAGGACGAGGCGCGGAGACGGTGGTCGGCGGCGGCGCCGGTCAGCGAGAAGACGGATTCGACGACGTAGAGGCGCGTCATCTTCTCGGCTTCGGCGGCCGTGTCGGCGCGACGGGCGGAGGAGTAGGCGCGGGTGTCTTCGACGGTGGCGTCGTGGGCGCCGAGGAAATCGCGGTCGAGGCTCAGCACGCGGCGGGCCTTGGCGTAATCAGGGAGCGCGCGGGCGCCGAGGACGGCGTCGGCGCGGTTCTGCGCGACGGGAGTATACTCGACCCAGCGGGCCTGCGGGTAG
Source organism: Opitutales bacterium (assembly GCA_964202105.1). Lineage (GTDB taxonomy): Bacteria > Verrucomicrobiota > Verrucomicrobiia > Opitutales > UBA953 > UBA953. The sequence continues at coordinate 15,868 of CAXNHL010000008.1, forward strand.
GCGGCCTTGAGCGCGGCGACGAGGCGGGCGCGCGTGGGCGAAGTGGACGGACGGGCGAGGAAGGCGAGACCGGCGCCGGCATCCGCCTTGGCGTCGGTGGCGAGGCCGCGCACGAACGCGCGGGCGTCGGCGACGGAGGAAGCCATCGCGCGATCCGGATCGTACATGTCGAGCACGCTGGCCTGGGCGAACTTCGAGGAAGCGCCGCCGTTGGCGCGGTGGCTCGGGTTGCCTTCGATCTTGGTCGGGCGGTGCTGGTGCGTCTCGACGAGGATCGGCTGGTTGGCGAACTCGCCGGGGAAGGAAGAAGCGTAATACGTGGCGACGCCGGGGATGGTGTTCTCCGGCTGCTTGGCGTAAGGGAGCGTGTGGTTGCGGGGCTCGCGGCAACCGGCGAGGCCGAGGCCGGCCAAACCGAACGAAGCGCCCATGAGCATCAGGAACTCGCGGCGTTCGACGGCGGAGATGGCGGAGGCGCCGTCGAGGAACTCGCGCTCGGCGCGGGTGCGGAACTCGGGCGACTTGTTGCGCTCGTCGAGGCTGCGCCAGTACGAAGGACCGGTCGGCTCGCCGGCCTGGGGCGCGGGGTGTTCAAAGACTTTCTTGCTCATCGGAAAAGGCGTGGGGGATTAGCGGTGGCAGCCCGAGCAGCTCTGGGGCGGATTGACCTTCCAGTCGTGCACGAACTTCGTGCCGTCGGCGGTCTGCTGGGCGGGCGAGGCGGCCTTGAAGCCGAGGTCGTAGACCTTGTCGACCGGGCGCAGGACCTGCTCAGGATTGCGGTGGCAATCGAGACAGAAGGACATGTTGAGGGACTTCTGCTGGCCGACGACGACCTGCTGGTCGATGCGACCGTGGCACTCGACGCAGCTGACGCCGCGGTTCACGTGCACGGCGTGGTTGAAGTAGACGTAGTCGGGCACCTTGTGCACCTTGACCCAGCGGATCGCTTCGCCGGTCTCGACGCTCTTCTTGACGAGCGCCAGCGCGGGGCTGTCGCTCTTCACCTGGCTGTGGCAGTTCCAACAGGTGTTGGTCGTCGGCACGTTCGAATGGCCCGACTTGTCCACGTAGTTGTGGCAATAGCGGCAATCGAGACCGAGCACCGAGTCAGGACCGGCGTGGAAGGAGTGGTCGAAGGCGACGGGCTGATCCGGCGTGTATCCGACGTTCAGATACTTGTTGGTCGCGTACTCGTTGACCGCGGCGGCCACGACCACGCCGGTGATCAGGAGGCAGACGAGGACCTGGAACGGGGCGGCGTTGATCGCCCGGGAGAAGAAGTTACCGCGGGGGGCGGGGCGGTTGAGGAATTCGAGGAGCTTGCGCATCGCGTTCAGACGAAGGGATTGGCGGGTTTTTTGACCGAAGAAGCACGAAAGGCGGAACCCCTTCGCAATCCAAATTTGAGGGGTTTTAGTCGCTTTTCTATGGTCCACTGTGGATAGCCGGGATGAAAAGCTGTGAATGGGATGTGATTATGTAAATTAAAGCGTTAAACTACAATTACTTACATAGTTTAGAATAATTCTAAGTCAATATGCCCTATTCCACCCGCTAGATGCTCGCTTCCAAACTATTAGGCCAGCCAACGGAAAACCCCAGAGGGGCTTATCCGATGGCTGGCCGAGGCTCGAAGTGACTCCGAATCAGCGGGTCAGGGACTTCGCGGCGCTCTGGACGAGGTCCACGAAGCTCTTGGCCTCGAGGGAGGCTCCGCCGATCAGGCCGCCGTCGATATCGTGCTCGGCCAGGAGGGCGTCGGCGTTGTCGGGCTTCATCGATCCGCCGTAGAGGATCCGGACGCGGGCCGCGGTCTCGGCGCCGAACTGGGTGACGAGCAACGAGCGGATGAAAGCGTGGACTTCCTGAGCCATGGCCGGGGTGGCGGTCTTGCCGGTGCCGATCGCCCAGACGGGCTCGTAGGCGATGATGACCTGTTCGGCCTTGCCCGCGGGAACGCCGGCGAGACCGAGCTCGACCTGACGCTTGACCACGGCGTTCGTGGTGCCGGCTTCGCGCTCGGAGAGCAGCTCGCCGACGCAGAGGATGGGCTTGAGGGACGCGCCGAGGGCGGCGTTGACCTTGCGGTTGATGAAGGCGTCGTCTTCGCCGAAGATCGCCCGGCGCTCGCTGTGGCCGAGGATCACGTAGCCGACGTGGAGATCGCGGAGCATCGCGGCCGAGACTTCGCCGGTGAAGGCGCCGTTGGCCTTGTCGTGCATATTCTGGGCGCCCACGGAGAGGTGGGTGCCTTCGGCGGCGGCGCTCACCGCGGAGAGCGCGGTGAAGGGCGGGCAGAGGACCACCTGGACGGCGGACTCGATGCCGACGGCGGCGGCGATGGCCTTGACGAGGTCGGTGCCTTCGGTGGCCGTCTTGTTCATCTTCCAGTTACCGGCGATGAGAGGAGTGCGTGTGGACATGGGCGTGGTGGGAGAGTTTGTTTATGAGGGTTCGGCGAGGTTCAGGCCGAAAGGGCCGCGACGCCGGGGAGGACCTTGCCTTCGAGGTATTCGAGGGAAGCGCCGCCGCCGGTCGAGCAATGCGAGACCTTGGTGTCGACGCCGAACTTCTTGGCCGCCGTGGCGGTGTCGCCGCCGCCGACGATGGTGATCGCGCCGCGTTCCGTGGCCTTGGCCACCGCGGCCGCCATGGCCTTGGAGCCGACGGCGAACTTATCGAATTCGAACACGCCGCAAGGACCGTTCCAGACCACCGTGCCGGCGCGGCCGATGGCGGCCTCGTACAGCTTGATGGATTCCGGACCGCAATCCATGCCTTCCCAGCCGGCGGGGATGCCGGACTGCATGGTGGCAGGCTGGGTGTTGGAATCAGGCGAAAACTTGTCGCCGCAGAGGAAGTCGACCGGGAGGGTGACCTTCACGCCGCGGGCCTTGGCCTTGTCCAGCAGCTCCTGGACGATCTTGGCGCCTTCGGCGTCGTAGAGGGAGTTGCCGATCTCCATGCCGTCGCAGACCTTGCGGAAAGTGTACGCCATGCCGCCGCCGATGATGATCTCGTCGGCTTTCTCGATGAGGTTGCGGATGAGGGGGATCTTGTCGGCGATCTTGGCGCCGCCGAGGATGGCGAGCAGCGGGCGCTGCGGGTTGTTGAGCACGGTGTCGAAGGCCTTGAGCTCGGCTTCGAGGAGGTAACCGGCGGCCTTGCGGGAGAGGTTCACGCCGACCATCGAGGAGTGGGCGCGGTGCGCGGTGCCGAAGGCATCGTTCACGTAGACGTCGCCCAGACGCGAGAGAGAGGCCCTGAATTCGGCCACTTTAGCAGGGTCGGCCTTCTGGCTGGTGCCGTCCTCGAGCTTCACTTTGCCCTCTTCTTCGATGTGGAAACGGAGGTTTTCGAGGAGCAGGACTTCGCCCGGCTGGAGGGCCTTCGCGGCGGCTTCGGCCTCGGCGCCCACGCAGGCGGCGACGAACTTCACCGGCTTGCCGAGGAGCTTCTCGAGCTCGGCGGCCACGGGGCGGAGGGAGAACTTCTCGACGACCTTACCGTCCGGACGGCCGAGGTGGGACATGAGCACCAGGGAGGCGCCGCCTTCGAGCAGGAACTTGATCGTCGGCAGGGCCGCGGCGATCCGCTGGGTATTCGTGATGGCGCCGGTCTTCTTGTCCTGGGGGACGTTGAAGTCGACACGGACGAGGACACGCTGGCCCTGGACGGAGCCGAGTTCGCGGAGGGTAGGTACGGGCATAGTGGTGGAAGGGAGCAGAGAAAGGCGGAAGGCCTAGGGTGGGAAGAACAAACCGCCCGCGGCCCCGCAAACCCTCGCGACCGCCCTCCCCCGCCCCGCCGGGAGCCGAAAACAAGACAGGCGACCCAGATGGGCCGCCTGTCGCGGAGGACTCTCAGCCCGGCTCAGAGCTTGGCCGTGACCTTGCCCAGGAGCTCGACGACGCGGTTGGAGTAGCCCCACTCGTTGTCGTACCAGCTGATGAGCTTGAAGAAGTTCTTGTTCAGCTCGATCGAGGAGCCGGCGTCGAAGATCGACGAGCTCTTGTCGTGGATGAAGTCGGAGGAGACCACTTCTTCGTCGGTGTAGGCCAGGATGCCCTTCATGTAGGTCTCGGACGC
>CAXNHL010000009.1:0-17997 GCA_964202105.1 Opitutales bacterium
TTCCTCGACGAACTCGACGAACACGGCAACCGCAAGGTCAAGGGCCTCAAGGAAGTAAAGAGCCCTGAGACCATCAACTACCGCTCGTTCAAGCCCGAGCCGAACGGCCTCTTCTGCCAGCGCATCTTCGGACCGGTCCGCGACTACGAATGCTACTGCGGCAAGTACAAGAAGGTGAAGTACAAGGACGTCGTCTGCGACAAGTGCGGCGTCGAAGTCACCGTCTCCCGCGTCCGTCGTGAGCGCATGGGCTACATCCGCCTCGCCATCCCGGTCTCCCACATCTGGTTCCTGAAGAGCATGCCCAGCCGTCTGTCGCTGATGCTCGACATGACCACCCGCCAGCTCGAACAGGTCATCTACTACCAGAAGTACCTGGTCGTCGACCCGGGCGCCACCGGCATGGAAGAGAAGGAACTCCTCGACGAGGAATCCTACCGCCGCGCCGTCGAACAGCACGGCCCTGACGCCTTCAAGGCCCGCATGGGCGCCGAAGCCCTCCAGCAGCTCCTCAAGAAGATGGATCTCGCCTCCACGGTCGAGAACCTCCGCGACCAGCTCCGCTCGACCCGCTCCAAGCAGATCAAGAAGAAGATCGCCCGCCGCATGAAGATCATCCAGGGCTTCCTGGCTTCCGGCAAGCGCCCTGAGCACATGATCCTGACGGTGCTCCCGGTCATCCCGCCGGACCTCCGTCCGCTCGTTCCCCTCGAAGGCGGCCGTTTCGCCACCTCCGACTTGAACGATCTCTATCGTCGCGTCATCAACCGCAACAACCGCCTGAAGCAGCTCATCCAGATGAAGACGCCCGACGTCATCATCCATAACGAGATGCGCATGCTCCAGGAAGCCGTCGACGCTCTCCTCGACAACGGCCGCCACGGCAAGCCGGTCAAGGACCGCGACCGTCAGCTGAAGTCCATCTCGGACATGCTGAAGGGTAAGCATGGTCGTTTCCGCCAGAATCTCCTCGGTAAGCGCGTCGACTACTCCGGCCGCTCCGTCATCGTCATCGGTCCCGAGCTCAAGCTCAACCAGTGCGGTCTCCCGAAGAAGATGGCCCTCGTCCTCTTCGAGCCGTTCATCATCCGCCGTCTCAAGGAACTGGGCTTCGCCCACACCGTCCGCGGCGCCCGCAAGCATATCGAGCAGAAGAAGCCCGAAGTCTGGGATATCCTGGAAGAAGTGACCAAGGGTCACCCGGTGTTCCTCAACCGCGCGCCGACTCTCCACCGTCTGTCCATCCAGGCCTTCGAGCCCATCCTCATCGAGGGTGACGCGATCCGCCTCCACCCGCTCGTCTGTACCGCTTACAACGCGGACTTCGACGGTGACCAGATGGCCGTCCACGTCCCGCTGTCCCTGGAAGCCATCATGGAGTGCAAGCTCCTGATGATGTCCACGAACAACATCTTCTCGCCGTCCAGCGGTAAGCCGATCCTCACGCCGTCCCAGGACATCGTGCTCGGCGCCTACTACCTGACGCTCGAACCCGCCGACAAGCCGGCGGCCAACACCCACCTGCCGGTGCTGGGCTCCGTGTCCGAGGCGACGTTCGCCGAAGCCGAAGGCTCGCTCCACCTGCATGACTGGGTCCGCTTCGCCAACCCGGACTTCAACCGCAAGACCGTCCACGGCGAGTCCGCCGGCAGCACGATCGTCACCACGGTCGGCCGCATCATCTTCAACACCATCTGGCCCGCCGAACTCGGTTTCTTCAACGAGACCGTGAAGAAGGGCCAGCTCGGCGACCTGATCCTGAAGACCTACAAGCATTGCGGCCGCGAGGCTTCGATCCCGGTCCTCGACGCGCTCAAGGAGACCGGCTTCCGCATCGCGACCAAGGCCGGCATCTCCATCGGCGTGAACGACATGATCTACCCGAAGGAGAAGGAAGGCCTCGTCCGCGAAGCCACCGCCAAGGTCCGCGAATTCCAGCGCCAGAACGAATCCGGCACGATCACCAACGACGAACGTCGTAACAAGGTCGTCGACACCTGGTCCGGCGCCACCGACGCCATCGCGCAGTCGGTGTACACCACGCTCTCGCAGTCCGCGAAGGTGGCCGGCGTGAAGAAGGGCGACCCCCGTCACGCCCACCGCATGCTCATCAACCCGGTGTACGTCCTCATGGACTCCGGCGCGCGTGGTAACAAGGCGCAGGTGAAGCAGCTTTGCGGCGCTCGCGGCCTGATGGCCAAGCCCTCCGGCGAGATCATCGAACGTCCGATCTTGTCCTCCTTCCGCGAAGGCCTCTCGGTCCTCGAGTACTTCATCTCGACGCACGGCGCCCGTAAGGGTCTGTCCGACACCGCGCTGAAGACCGCCGACGCCGGTTACATGACCCGTAAGCTCTGCGACGTGGCCATGGACGTCATCGTCACGGATTCCCGCGACGTGGCCCCCGGTTCCGAAGTCATCACGCTCGGCGACGCCGCCCTCGGCCGTCACCTGGCCGCCGACGTTGCGAACCCCTCCGGCGCCGCCAAACTCCTCGCGAAGTCCGAAGCCCCGCTCACCGAAGAGCTGATGGCCAAGCTCCGCGACGCCGGCGTCGACCGCGTCCACGTGCACATCCCGAACGGCGTCTGGAAGACCCCGATCTACGACGGCGACGAACTCCTCGTCTCCCTCTCCGAACGCATCGTCGGCCGCTGCCCGTCCGAAGACGTCACGAACCCGCTCAATCCTTCCGAAGTCATCGTGAAGGCCGGCGAGCTCATCGACGAAGTCCTCGCCAAGCGCATCGAGACCGTCGGCCTCGACCGCGTCAAGGTCCTCTCCCCGCTCACGCACATGAACGTGAACGCGATCCCGCCCACCTCCTACGGCCTCGATCCTTCGACCGGCCGCATGGTCGAGCGTGGCACCGCGGTCGGCATCATCGCCGCCCAGTCCATCGGTGAGCCGGGCACCCAGCTGACCATGCGTACGTTCCACATCGGTGGCGTCGCGCAGCTGAAGACCCCGGAAATCAAGTCGAAGGGCAAGGGACTCGTCCAGTACGTCGACCTCACCACGGTCGCCGTCGGCGACAAGTTCATCGCCGTCAACGGCAACGGCTCGATCCGCCTCCTCAACGAGGCCGGTTCGCCGGTCGAAGAATACCGCATCGTCGCCGGCTCCGTCGTCGGCGTCCAGGACGGCAAACCGGCCGAGAAGGGCGTGCTCATCGCCGCCTGGGACCCGAACTCCACCCCGATCATCGCCAACGGCGACGGCAAGATCCGCCTGGTCGACATGATCTCCGGCGTGACCTTCACCGAGGAACGCGACCCGTCGAACAACACGTTCTACAAGTCCGTCATCGAGCACTCCGACGAGCAGAATCCCCAGATTCAGATCATCGGCGCCAATGGCAAGGAAGTCGGTTCCTTCTCCATCCCGGCCGGCGCCCGCGTCGAGGTCGACGAAGGCGACAAGGTCTCCCGCGGCTCCATCGTCGCGAAGATCCCTCGCCAGGCCGCCAAGACGCAGGACATCACCGCCGGCCTGCCGCGCATCTCCGAGCTCTTCGAGGCCCGTCCTCCGAAGGACGCCGCCGAGATCGCCAAGATCGACGGCACCGTCCGCTTCGAGCCTTCCGTCCGCGGCAAGAAGCGCCTCGTCATCGCCGACTCCATCGGCCGCGAAGAGGAGCACCTCATCCCGCACGGTAAGCACATCATCGTCGCCGCCGGCGACAAGGTGAAGCAGGGCCAGGTCCTCACCGACGGCGCCGTCGACCCGCACGACATCCTCGACATCCTCGGTCAGTCCAAGGTGCAGGATTACCTCATCACCGAGATTCAGAAGGTGTACCGCACCCAGGGCGTCGTCATCAACGACAAGCACATCGAAATCATCGTCTCGCGCATGCTCCGCAAGGTCCGCATCACCGAGCCCGGCGACTCCGATTACCTCTGGGGCGAACAGGTCGACCGTACTCTCCTCGCGCACAACAACCGCTCCATCAACGAGCGCGGCGGTCAGATCGCGGAATCCGAGCCGATCCTCCTGGGCATCACCAAGGCCTCCCTCGAGACCGAGTCGTTCATCTCGGCCGCCTCCTTCCAGGAGACGACCCGAGTCCTCACCGACGCCGCCACGATGGCCAAGCGCGACAACCTGACCGGCTTCAAGGAGAACGTGATCATGGGTCACCTCGTCCCCGCCGGTACCGGTCTGCCCGCCTACCGTCGCATCCGCGTCTTCCCGACCGAGGCCACGGCCTGAAGGCCGACCTGAGGTCGTTCACGACCCCGCCCCTGACCGGGCGGGGTCTTTGTTTTTAGGGCCGCCCCACTCGTTTGGGGGTTGAAGCCCCCCATATTTCACCTATCTCTGAGCCACCCCCTAAGAACACCCCCATGTCCCGCTTCCTCATCGCTGCCTCGGCCCTCACCGTCTCGACCCTGGTCCAGGGCGCCAACTGGGTCCCGACCTCGCCCCTCGTTCAGATCGGCAACGACTGCGACCTCTTCTTCGACGCCTCCAGCTACCTGGAAGTGACCGACAACCTCTACTCAGGCGCCGTCAAGAAGTCCGCCACGCAGTGGCTCGTCACCCCGGGCCTGGCCCTCGAATACGGCAAGGACTCCGCCCTGACCGTCGAGTTCAAGGCCAGCCGCTCCTTCGTCAACTTCACCGGCTCCGAGTTCGCCGGCCTCGAGGACGATCGTGACGCCCTCAGTCTCGGCGTGACCTACGCCGACGGCGGCCCCCTCAAGCTTTCGCTCAATTCCTCCTACCGCGTGACCGCCCGTAACGACGACCTGCAGATGCAGGGCGTCAGCGGTTCCGTCATCGGCGCGACCCTCGTCCGCCAGGCCAACTACGTCCACAACTTCCGCGCGGACTACAAGCTCACCGAGCGCCTCTCCGTCGGCCTCGGCTACATCCGCAGCTTCAACCAGTACCTCGACCCGGTCACTATCGTAAACGGCGGGGTTTCGACCTTTAACACCAACCCGCTGACCGAGCTGAATACCCAGTCGATGCCGCTCAGCTTCGACTACCAGGCCTTCGAAAAGCTCAGCTTCGGCCTTGTCCTGCAGCATGACGTGACCGATTACTCGGCCGCTCCTTACTTCAGCAGTGCCACGCCGACCCGCCCGGCCCTCGACCACCAGCGCCTCGAGAAGGACTTCGCCGGCCTCACGGCCAAGGGCCAGCTGAGCGAGTCGGGTAAGCTCAACGGCGTGTTCCGCGCCGGCTTCAATCGTTATAACTTCGACAACGCCGCCACCCAGACCGACCCGTCCTACTCGGTCAGCCTCAGCCACGTCCTCACCGAGCGTCTCAGCCACTCGCTGACCCTCGGTCGCGACATCTCGGCCTCGACGACCAACGGCCGCATGGATTCCACCACCTATAACTACGGCGTCTCCTTCGCCGCGGCCGAGGACCTGGACATCACCCTCTCCGTGTCCAAGAGCGACGTCGAAGTCGCCGCCAACTCGCTCCTGACGACGATCGACACGATGACCTACGTCCTGGGCGCGAGCTACAAGTACAATTCCCACCTGAGCTTCCAGGCGAATTACAACTTCACGGACGCTTCGTCTTCCAACGCCACGTCGACCTTCAACTCGAACACCTTCTCGGTGTCCGCCGCCTTCCGCTACTAAGCGGCAGGGAAGGGCGCCCGGCATGCTGAAAGCCTCCGTCTTCGCGGTCCTCGCCCGGTTCCGCTCGGAGCGCCGGAGGGCTTCCCGGCGTCCGTTGGTCGTCCGGGCCGCCGTGAAACGTCGGTGCCCTGCGGGACCGGTTGACCCGGCCCGGCTTCTCGCTTACCGTTCTCCTATGACTTCCGTCCTTCATCGCCTGCTCGGAGTCGGCTGCCTCGCCTTGCTCCTCACGGCCTGCGCTGCTTCTGACGGCGCGGGTTTCTCCTCCAACGCCCTCGAGCCCGAGAACGTGCTCACCATCGGCGCCGGTGCTTCCGAGCCGGTCGTCGCCGCCTACGCCCCCGCGGCCGTCTCGGCCGAAGCCGTGAAGCCGGTCGCCGCGCCCGCGGATTACGTCGTCGCGACGCCGACGGTGCAGGCCGACCCGGCCGACGGTCAGAACAGTTACCGCCTCCGCCCGCGCGACTTCGTCCGCATCCTGGTCATCAATCAGCCTGACACGCAGATCGAACGACGCATCAACTCCGACGGCACCGTCGACATTCCCTTCCTGAAGAAGCTGGTGCCCGTCGCCGGACTCACGCTCACGCAGGCGCAGGTCGAACTCGCCAACCAGTTCAGGCAGTTCTTCAAGAAGCCGCAGGTCGCCATCTCCATCGTCAGTTACGCCGAACGTCGCGTGTATGTCTCGGGCTACGTCGGCAAGCCCGGCCCCGTCTCGATCCCGCCCGAAGAGACCCTCACGCTCGGCCGCGCCCTCGCGATGGCCGGAGGCGTCCTGCCGCGCGGCAACCGCTCGGAAGTCACCATCAAGCGCAACCGCCCGGGGGCGCCGATGGTCATCACCAAGGACGTCCGTCGCATCGACGACGGCGATGAGCCGGATTTCGTCCTCGAAGACGAGGACCAGATCTACGTCCGCGACAGCCGCATCTGAGCCTACATGTCCACGCCCGATCCCGCTTCCGCAGGCCGCCCGCCTGAACCCGCCCGCGGCGGCTCCCGTGGCTATGGTTCGTATGGCTACGGCGGCTATGGCGCCGGCCCGGGACAGGGTTACGGCTACGGTTCCTATGGCGCCGGCCCGCGCGGCGGCTCGGCCAATCCGATCATGGGCTACCTGCTCATGATGCGGGAGCGCTACTGGTGGGTCATCCTCGCCGCGCTCGTCTTCTTGACGCTCGCTCTGCTCAACACCTTCAACACGACGGCGGAATACCGCGCCACCGGCCGTCTCCGCGTCTTCCGCCTGGCCCCGAACATCAACGGCGGCTCTTCGGCGGCCGACGATAATTTCAAGATCGTCTCCAACGACGACTTCTTCACGGCGGTCGAGGCGATGCGCAGCGCGAACATCATCGAGGGCGTCTCACGCCGTCTCACCACGGCGGAGCGCAAGCTCGTCCTCGAGCCCTACCAGGCCGGCAACATCTTCTCGGGGCCGCTCACCGAACAGGAAGTCTTCGCCAAGCAGCGCGGGATCACCCCGCAGCGTCAGACCCTCGTCATCAACATCGACTTCACCCACCCGAACCGCGACCTCGCCCGTCAGGTCGCCCGCCTTTTCTGCGAGTCCATCCAGAAATACAGCGAAGATGACCGCCTGATGGTCACCAATCCGCTCGTGGAGAAGGCCCGTATCGAGATCGAGACCCTCGACGACAAGGTCCGCCGTCTTTACGAACAGAAGAACGAGCTCATCAAGAACCAGAAGCTCCTTTCGATCGCCAAGGACACCAACACCCTGACCACCGAGCGCTCCGTGCTCGTCAAGGACCGCGAGGAGACCCGCAAGCAGATCGACGAGAACGAGATCCTCGTGGCGGTCATCGCCAGCTACGAGCAGGCCGGCCGCCCTGTCGGCGACATCCCGCAGATCCGCGCCGATACCGACGTCGCCGTCGTCCAGACGGCCCTCAGCGCTTCCAAGGTGCGCATCAGCCAGATGATGGAGGAGCTCACCGACCAGCACCCGAAGCTGATCGCCGAGCGCGAGGCCCTCAACCAGGTCGAGCGGCAGCTCAAGGACGCGGTCGCGCAGGCCGTCAAATCCCGCCGCGCGGCCCTGGAGAACGCCAAGGCCCGCCATGAGGCCATCCTCCGCAACCTCGTCGCCAAGGAGGAGGAGATCTCCAAGCTGCAGGCCGCGAACGTCGAGCTTGAGCGCGTCGACAAGGACATCCGCGCCAACGAGGAATTCCTGGGCCGGCAGAAGCTCAATTACGAAGAGGCCAAGCTCCGCTCCTCGACCTCCGGCACCAGCACCTCGATCCGCATCCTCGACATGCCCGCCGTGTCGGACAAGCCGATCAACAAGAACTATTACTTCAGCGCCCTCGTCGGCCTGGGGCTGGGCCTCGCCTTCGGCGTGGTCCTCGTCGTCGTCCTCGGCACCTTGGACGACCGGATCAAGTCCGCCCAGGACGTCGAAGGCTCCCTCGGGCTGCCGCTCATCGGCACGATCCCCCGGGTCGTCACCACCGCCGGCCCCGACCGCGCTCTCCTCGCCCGCCAGGACAAGGACCGCATCGCCACCGAGGCCGTGCGTTCGATCTACTCGGCGCTCAAGGTCAATCCCGCGGTCGCCAAGGCGCGCGTCTTCCTGGTGACCTCCACGCGCCCGAGCGAAGGCAAGACCTTCGTCGCCACCAATCTCGCGCTGATCTTCTCGCAGCATGCCGAGCGCGTGCTCGTCATCGACGCCGACCTACGCCTCCCGAACGTCGGACCCTCGCTGGGCTTCACCGGCGACGCCGGCCTCAGCCGCTGGTTCAACGGCGAGGTGTCGTTGGACGAGGCCATCGTCCATGACGTCGCGCCTGGCCTCGACGTGCTGCCCGTCGGCCTGAGCTGCAAGAATCCGACCCAGGTCATCAACCACCCGAAATTCCTGGAGATGATCGAGAGCCTCCGTGGCCGCTACGACCGGATCCTCATCGACTCTCCGCCCATCGGCGCCGTCTCCGACTCGCTCCACCTGCTGCCGAAGGTCGACGGCGTGCTCTACGTGGTCCGCTACAACACCGTCAACCTGCGTCACGCCGTGGCCTGCCTCGGCCGTCTGCGCGACGCCCAGGCGCCGATGCTGGGCGTCGTCCTCAACGCTATGTCCCTGCGGATGGCCTCCGCCTATACGGACACCTACGACTCCTCCTATCGTAAGTATTACGTCGACGAACCGTCCGGGCAGACGCCGCCGACCACGTGATTTCCCCTCCCATGCGCCTGTTCCTGCTCCTCGCTTCCTTGGCGATCATCGGCTGCCAGCAAGTCCCGGTGACCGGCCGTTCGCAGCTCATCCTCGTCGACGAAGGCGAGGTGGCTTCGCTCTCGGCCGCCGAGTTCGCGAAGATGAAGAAGCTGCCCGCCGACCCGCGGCTCCCGAAGCTCCGCGAGATCGGCCTGAAGATCGTCGCCGCCGCCCGGCGCGACGACAAGGCCGGCGTCCTGCCGCCCGCCTCCCGCTGGGAGTTCGCGATCATCGACGACAAGTCGCCCAACGCTTTCGCGATGCCCGGCGGCAAGATCGGCTTCCACACCGGCATGTTCGCCTTCGCTCCGACGGACGATGACCTCGCCGTGATCATGGGCCACGAAGTCGCGCACGTGATCTGCCGTCATGGCTCCGAGCGCATCTCCCAGACCCTGGGTGTCGCGATCGTCGCCGCCGTCGCCGACGAGGCCACGCGGGATTCTTCCGCCAAGACCCGCGGCACCTGGATGGCCGCCGTCGGCATCGGCGCCCAGTATGGCATCCTGCTGCCGTTCTCCCGCAGCCACGAATCGGAGTCCGACCGCCTCGGCCTCATCTTCATGGCCCGCGCCGGCTACAATCCGGAAGCCGCCCCGGCTTTCTGGACCCGCTTCGGCAAGGCCGGCGGCGGCAAGCCGCCGGAGTTCCTCTCGACCCATCCTTCGGACGGCACCCGCGTCGCCCAGCTTCGGCAGTGGATGCCCGAGGCCAAGGCGCAGATGCCTAAGAAGCCCTGAGCGCGGTCAGCGCGGGGCGACGAACGGGCAGGTGAGGTAGACGCCCTTGGGATCGTTGAGGGCGCGGATCGCCCGCAGCCAGCGGGCGTTGGCCCGGAGGAAATCCTTGGCGGGGTCGCCGGAGACCTTGGCGAACAGCGGAGCCTGATCGTCGTCGTCCGAGAGCAGCTGCTGCAGGAGATTCTCCCGGCCCGAATGAAGCGCCGGCACCTGCACCCAGGCGGCATCGTCGAGCTTGGCCAGACGTTTGGCCTCCTGCAGGGCTTCGCGCAGGCCGCCCAGCTGGTCGACCAGCCGCAGTCCGCGGGCGTCTTCACCGAGCCAGACGCGTCCTTGGGCGATCTCATGCACGCCGTCGCGCTTCAGTCCGCGGCCCGCGGCCACGATGGCGAGGAAGTCCTCGTAGACGCCGTCGACCGAAGACTGGATGACCGCGAGTTCCGCGGGCGTCGCCCGGCGGTGTTCGGCGAGCAGGTCGGCGTAGCGCGCGGTCTTCACGCCGTCGGTGCCCAGCTGGATCTTCTTGGCCAGGTCTTCGTAGTTCAGGAAGAGTCCGAATACGCCGATCGACCCGGTGATGGTCGACGGATCGGCCATGATGAGGTTGGCGGGCGCCGCGATGTAATAGCCGCCGCTCGCGGCGACGTCGCCCATCGAGACCACCACGGGCACGCCCTTCTTCTTCAGCAGGGCGACTTCGCGCGCGACGACGTCGCTGGCGAATGCCGAGCCGCCGGGGCTGTTGACGCGGAGCACGACGGCCTTGAATTCGTCTTCGCCGCGGATCGAGCGCAGGTCGTGCGCGAGCCGGTCGCCGCCGATCTCGCCGGCGCCGCCCCAGCCGTCGACGATCTCGCCTTCGGCGTAGACGATGGCGATCTTGCCGCCGCGGGAGGGCAGGGCGACCTTGTGGGCGTAGCGATGCAGGCCGACGCGACGGAAAGAGGTGCCGGCGTCATCCGCGGCCGCGCCCGCTTCCCGGACCCGGTTCACGAGTTCGTCGCGGTGGAGCACGGCGTCGGCGAGCTTGAGTTCCACGGCCTTGCGGGCCGAGAAGATGCCGCCGCTTTCGACGGCCCGCGTCAGGCGCTCGGTCGTCATCCCGCGCGAGCGGGCCACGTCGGTGAGCAGGCGCTTCCAGAGGCCGTTCATGAGGACTTCGGTCTGTTCCTTGGCCTCGGGGCTCATCGCGCCGCCGAGGTAAGGTTCCACGGCCGACTTATATTTCCCGACCTTGGTCACCTGGACGCCGAGACCGGCGAGGCGGAGCGTGTCCCCGAAATACATGTTGTAGGATGCCAGACCCTTGAATTCGACCTCACCGCTGACGTGGGCGTAGACTTTGTCCGCGACGCTCGCCAGGTAGTACTCGCCCTGCGAGGCGTTCTCGACCCACGCGATCACCGGCTTGCCGCTCTTCTTGAAGGCGGCGAGCGCGCGCCGGATCTCGGCCTTCTGCGTCAGCCCGGCGGAGAGTTCGCCGCTGAGGAGGATGCCGGCGATCTGCTTGTCCTTGGCGGCGAGGTCGATCGCCTCGAGGGCGCGCAGGAGGTCGAGCCGCGGGCCCGGCGCGCCGAAGAACAGTTGGTCGAGACCCGGCGCGCCATGCTCCGGAGTGTCTTCGATCGTGAGCCCGCCGCCGATCACGAGCATCGTCTTCGGCTTCACGTTCACATGGGCGGAGGTCTGGCCGTCGCCGGCCGAACCGGCCATCCCGACCAGCAGCACGATGAGGAGGAAGGCGGCGATGAACAAGGCGAGGACCGTGCCGAAGGCGGAGGCGAGGACCGACTTGAGGAATTCTTTCATGGAGACGGGCGGGGTGTTGCTGAAATGATGCTTCCCTGTCTTGTTTTCGCCAATCCAAAGGAGATTTTTTAGGCAGCGGTTTCCTCTCGATGCCCCTCGGCGGTAGGACTTAATCTAGGTCCATGTCAGAGCCTACGTCATCGGCCGGTGCCGCCACCTCCCGCAAGGCCCTGGCCATCAACTTGGATCGTTCCGCCTACGGCGCCTTCGCCGAGATCGGGGCCGGTCAGGAGGTCGTCCGCCACTTCTTCAAGGCGGGCGGCGCCTCCGGGACCGTGGCGAAGAGCATGTCCGCCTATGACATGCGGATCAGCGACGCCATCTACGGCCACCCGCAGCGCTACGTTTCCCGGCAGCGCCTCGAGCAGATGCTCGATCACGAATACGTCCTGCTGGTCGACCGGCTGAAGGCCGAGCGCGGCACGACCACCCGCTTCTTCGCCTTCGCCGACACGGTCGCGACGACGCCGCATGACGGCAAGGGGCAGGGACACTCCTGGATCGGGATCCGCTTCCAGGACCAGCCGGGAGCCGAGCCGAGCGAAGTCATCCTTCATCTCCGCCTCTGGGACAAGGACGCGGGCCGCCAACAGGACGCGCTCGGCGCGGTCGGGGTCAACCTCGTCTACGCCGCGCTCAATACCCGCGACAGCGTCGATAGCTTCCTCACGGCGCTCGTCGACGAGGTCGGCGCCGGCCGCGTCGAGATCGAGTTCGCCCACTTCAGCGGTCCGGCGTTCGGCGCCTTCGATAATCGCGCCGCGGCCCTGCGTCTCGTGCGTCTTGGCCTGACGGATGCGGTGCTCTTCGGTCCCGAAGGCGACCCGCAGGTCCCCAGCGAGTACTTCTATAAGCGTTCGGTGCTCGTCGCGCGCGGTACGTTCCGGCCGGTCTCCCTCGTCAACGAGGACATGCTCGCCTGCGGACTCCGCGCGTTGCCCGACGGCGGCAAGGACGTGATCGCGCTCTTCGAGATGTGCATCGGTTCGGATCCGCATCCTGAGGCCGAGCTCATCGACCGTATCCGCCTCGTCGGCGCGATGCAGCACCCCTTGCTGGTCACCCGCCACCGCGGCTGGTATCGCCTGCCCGCTTACTTCCGTCTGCACACGACGGGCAGCATCACGCTCGTCGCGGGCATGAACAACCTCGTGGACCTGTTCAATCCCGAGCACTACACGCACCTCGAAGGCGGCGTGCTGGAATCCTGCGGCCGACTCTTCAAGGACGGCGTCCGGGTCATGGTCTATCCGATGCTCGGCGATCAGCTGCGCCGCCTCATCCTCGATCCCGTGGCCTGCAAGGTCTGCTTCCCGGAGAGCTACCGTATCGCCGAGGATTCCGTGGTCACGGCGTCGGACATCCAGATGCGTCCTTCCGTCGCGGGTCTTTTCCAGCACTTGCTCAACAACGGGTTCCTCGTGCCGATCACCGGGGCGGACCCCGTCGCCATGGCCTGCCAGCCGCGTACTTTGGCCGAACGTATCCGCAAGGGCGTGCCGGGCTGGGACCAGGAAGTGCCTCCGTCGGTTGCGGTCGCGATCCGAAGCCTCAAGTTGTGGGCTAGATAGCCTGCCATGCCTGTCACATCCCTTCCGCCCGTCCAAGAAACCGAACTCGCCCTCTCCGTCGAGCGGGCCTACCGCGAGGCCTTGGTCACGGACCGGCTCGGCGCCATCTGGTCGCTCATCCTGGCCAAGTGCTTCCTCGCGCAGTGGGCGATCACGCAGTACTCGATCCCGGTCAGCGGCGCTTTCTACATCTGGACCCTGACCCTCGTGATGGGCACGGTGGCCTCGCTCTATTACCTGCACGCGCACCGCGTGAAGCTCTACCTCCTCCCCACGCACTTCCGGGTCAACGCGGCCGTGCTCGCCGGCCTGCTGGTCTCGCTCGGCTTCGTCGCCTATGCCCGCTTCGCGCTCGGTGCGATCGAAGCCCCCGTCGCCGCCGCGCTCGGCGCCGCCTTGCTCGGCTCGTGGTCCCTCGCGCGGGCTGCCCTGCGCCGTGCCTGGCCCCCGCTCGTCGGGGCGCTCCTCTGGTGGGGGGTCGCCGCGACGGCCCTGCGGGCGCCGGCGGACGAAGCGATGCTCTGGCTCGGCCTGGGATTGCTGGGCGCGCAGGCGCTCCCCGGTTTCGCCGTGGCGGCCCGGGAAGCGCGTCAGCGGGTCTGATCAGGACGCGGCCTTGCCGCCGGCGCTATTCATGAGATGCGTCATGAAACGCTTCATGGCCGGCGTCAGCACGCGTCCCTTGCGGTGCAGGATGGCCAGCGGGCGCGCCACGCGACGGTCGCGCAGGCGGAGCATGACGAGCGTGCCTTGCTCGACTTCCTGACGGATGGTGCCTTCGGGCACGAGCGCCACGCCGGCGTCGACTTCCACCGCGCGCTTGAGCGTCTCGATGTTGTCGAACTCCATCGAAGGTTCGAGCTCGATGCGCTGCTCGCGGAAGAACTGGTCGAGCGCCTTGCGCGTCGGGATGTCCTGGTCGAAACCGATGAACTTGCCGCCTTGGAGATCGGCGAGGTCGATCTCCTTCTTCGCCGCGAGCTTGTGCTTGGGCGAGCAGATGGCGACGAGCTGGTCCTCCATGAGCGGGATGATCTCGACCTGGCGGGTCTTCTGCGGGAAGGCGACGAGGCCGAAATCCACGGCGTTGGAGATGACGTCCTCGTAGACGAGGTTCGAGCGGCGGTATTCGACGCGCACGTTGACGTGCGGGAACTCCTGCATGAACGACTTCACGTGCGGGGGTAGCTCGTGCAGGCCGATGGAGACGATGGTCGAGATGTGGACGGTGCCGCTGACGACCTTGCGCATCTCCTGCATCTCGCTGCCGACCTGTTCGTAGCGGTTGAGGATGTCCTTGGCGGCTTCGTAGAGGCTCCGGCCCTCGCGCGTCAGCCGGAACTGCTTCTGGCTGCGGTCGACGATCAGGACGTTGAAATGTTTCTCCATCGAGCGCAGCTGCTGGCTGACGGCCGACTGGGTGATGGCGTTGAGCTTGGCGGCCTTGGAGAAGCTTTCGTTGTCTACCAGGTCGCGGAAGATCTTCAGGTTCTCGATATGCATGGAAGGATAGTCCGCATGATTAATAAAACTAATGGCGAAGGCCTTCAAGTGTAGATGTGCTAATCCTGAGGCGGAGACGCCTGCCCGGGCTAGGGAGCCCCGTTGGTTGACTCCCCGCCCGTTCTCCGTCCCTCTGGTGCCAATGGTCACCTCCGACCAATTCAAGGCCCATTGCGAGGGGGTGCTGGCCCGCATCCGGGAGGCCTGCGTCCGTTCCGGCCGCGACCCGGCCTCCGTCCGCCTCCTGCCGGTGACCAAGACCCACCCGGTCGAGGCCGCTTTGCTGGCCTATGGCTTCGGTCTCCGGGCCGTCGGTGAGAACCGCGTCCAGGAAGCCGCCCAGAAGCGCCTCCTGGCCCCGGCCGACCTCCGCTGGGAGCTGATCGGCCACCTGCAGTCCAACAAGGCTAAGCACGCCCTGCAGGCTTTCGACGTCATCCAGAGCGTGGATTCGCCCGAGCTGGCCACCCGCTTGGGTCGCCTGGCCGGCGAGATGGGCCTGCGCCGTGAGGTGCTCCTGCAGGTCAACTCCGGCGACGATCCGGCGAAGTTCGGCTGCGACTTGGCGGACGCCCCCCGGCTCCTCGAGGCGGCCCTCGCCCAGCCCGCGCTCGTCGTGCAGGGCCTGATGGCCATCGCGCCGCTGTCCGACGACCCTGCGGTCGCCGACCACACCTTCGCCGAGCTCCGTCTCTGCCGCGACACCCTCGCCGCCCGTTTCGGCGTGGCGCTCCCGGAATTATCGATGGGCATGAGCGGAGACCTTGAATCCGCGGTCGCCGCAGGTTCTACTTGTGTCCGCGTCGGTTCCGCTTTGTTCGGTAGCCGGCCCTCCGCATGATCCGCCGTCTCCAAATCCGCGACCTCGCCCTGATGGACCGCACCTCGCTCGAACTGGGCGCGGGCTTCACGGTGGTCACGGGCGAGACCGGCGCCGGTAAATCCGTGCTGCTGGGCGCGCTCTCGCTCCTCGCCGGCAACCGCGCCGCGAAGACGATCGTACGCAAGGGCGCCGAAGAGTGTTCGGTCGAAGCCGAGCTCGAGACCGACGGCGATAAGCGCTTCGATGAGGTGCTGAAGACCCTCGACCTGCCGGCCTGCGACGACGGCCTGCTCATCCTGAAGCGTTCGGTCCACGCCACCAAGTCCGGTCGCATCTCGATCAACGGCGGTTCGGCGACCCTTGCGCAGCTTCAGCAGCTCGGCGAGCTCTGGATCGATTTCCATGGCCCGGGCGAACCGCAGAAGCTGATGCGCGCCGAGACGCAGCTGGAGATGCTCGACCTGCATGCCGGACTGGCCGCTCCGCTGGCGACCTACCGCGCCGGCTGGCGTCAGCGCAACGAGCTGCTCCGCGAAGCCGCCGAGGCCGCCACGGCCGAACGTCTCTCCGAGGACGAAGCGGCTTTCCTTCGCTCCCAGCTGGAGAAACTCGATTCGCTCGATCTCTCCGAAGAGGCCATCACCAAGCTCGAACGCGATCACGCCCGCTCGTCTCGCGCCCAGGAACTCGCGGCTTTGCTCGGTCAGTTGGAAGCCGGTCTCGGCTCCGATGGTCTGGGCGAAGTGATGCCGAAGCTCCTCAAGGCCGGCGATGACGTCGCCCGGATCGACGAAGAGGCGTCCGCCCTCCGCGATCGCCTGAACTCGCTCGCCGCGGAGGCGGAGGACATCCGCGCTGACTTCGCGCGTCTGGGCCGCGGACTTTCCTCCGATGACGAGTCCGCCGCCGAACTCGACGGGAAGATGAACCTCTGGCTGGAGTTCCGTCGCAAATACGGACCCGGCGCCGACTCCGTCCGCGAGAAGCGCGAGGCGCTCCGCCGCCGGCTCGCCTCGCAAGGCGACGTCGAAGCGCGCGTGGCGAAACTCAAGGCGGAGGCCGCCAAGGTAGAGAAAGACCTGCGCAAGCAGGCCGACGTCCTGCGCGCCGCCCGGACGAAGGCCGCCGATAAGCTCGCCGCCGCCGCCCGCAAGATGCTCGGCTCACTGGGCTTCAAGAAGGCCGACCTCCGCATCGAAGTCGCGACCGCGGAACTCGGCCCGCATGGCGCCGACGCGGTTCGCTTCCTTTTCTGCCCCAACGCCGGCCAGGACCTCCTGCCGCTCGACCAGATCGCCTCCAGCGGCGAAGCCGCCCGCGTGATGCTCGCCCTGAAGACCGTGCTCGCCGCCGTCGACCGCACCCCGGTGCTGGTGTTCGACGAGGTCGACGCCAATGTCGGCGGTGAGATCGGCGCGCAGGTCGGTCGTGAGCTCGCCGCGCTCGGCAAGGGCCATCAGGTCTTCTGCGTGACGCACCTTCCGCAGGTCGCCGCTCTCGGTCACTCCCACTTGGTCGTGACCAAGACGCAGGACGACAAGTCGACGACGGTCGAGATCGCCCCGGTCCACGGCAAGCGCAAGGACCGCGAATCCGAACTGGCCCGCATGCTCGGCGACCGCGCCAGCAAGGTCGCGCTTTCGCACGCCCGCGAACTGCTCGACGGCGCGAAGTAAGCTCAGGCCTTCTTCACGAAGCGGTCCAAGCGCAGGCGTTGGATCATGCGTAGGCCGATCGCGGCCGCCCAGGGCTTGGGCAGGCGCGCCGAGAAGACGGCCAGGATCTTATGTTTCCAGCCCGTGACCACGACCGGTCGCGCGGCCGCCATGCCGCGCACGGCCTCATCGGCGCATTCGTCCGAGGTCTGGCCGCCGAGGCCGGTCGAGCTGGCGAAGCCGGCGGCCTTGGAGAAATTCGTCGAGACCGGGCCAGGGCAGATCGCCACGCAACGGATGCCGTGCCGCTGGGCTTCGGCGTCCAGCGCGACGCTCCAGTCCAGCATGAAGGACTTGGTCGCAGCATACGTGGTCATCAGGGGCGTCGGCTGGAAGCCGGCGAGCGAGGCGACGGTGGCGACCATGCCGCCACGGGCTTTCAATTCATCCCAGAGTCGGCCGGTGAGTTCGACCGGCGCGCGCACGTTGACGTCGATCATCTTCAAGGTGTGATCGACGCCGGGCGCCGGAAACTCCCCATAGGCGCCGAAGCCGCTGTTATTAATCAGTAACATCCTGCCTTCTCGGGGCATTAGTTTCCGTAATTCGGAGACAACCGCCGCGATGTCAGCGGCTTGCGAGAGGTCGCAGGTAAGGTGAGTGAAGTTCAGGGAATTCGGGACGCCCTCCGGGGTGGTGCGGGAAAGGTTGAAGACCGCGGCTTTGGTCTCAGAATTACCGATACGCGAGAGTATCGCGCGTCCGATCCCGGAAGAAGCCCCTGATACGATGACCACGGAAAAACTCCTGAAGAATTCATCGACGGTCTTGTTCTTTGACATGGGCGCAGAGTCTCACGTCACCCCCCAAAACACAACACACATGACAAGTGCTCCGATCGTCGTGACCGGGGTCCATATGGACCTCACCGACGCCCTGAAGGAAACGGTGTGCGCCAAGGTCGAAAGACTGCTGCGCCACAACCCGCGGATCATCCGCGTGCTCGTCGAACTCGTCTACACCCGCTGCAGCGACCA
>CAXNHL010000010.1:0-16865 GCA_964202105.1 Opitutales bacterium
TCCATGATCACGTTCCATCGTTTGTTCAGTTCGCGGTCGTGCTTCTTCCAATCCGGATCCCAGGCCGCCAACTGATTCCAGAAACGGTCCGAGTGGTCCATGTGACGACGATGGGAAAGCTCATGCAGGATGACATGGTCATGCAGCATCGGCGGAAGCAGGATCAGTCGCCAATTCAAGGAGAGCGTCCCCGTAGTGGAGCAGGACCCCCAGCGGGTGGTCTGGTCGCGCACGCTCACCTGCTCGACCGTGACCCCGACCTTACGGCTGAGACGGTCGACGGCGAGGGATAGCCCCGTCTCGGCAAGCCGCCGGACGACCCGGACCGCACCCGGCTCAGGATCGGCCGAAGGCATGACCAGGCTGACCTTATCCTCGGTCTTTGAGATACGGATGGAGCCACGCGTCCCCTGCTCCATCTCGATGGCCAGCAGACGGTCGTCCAACGTGACCCATGGGAACTTACGCAGATGGGAGGTCAGCGACGGCTGCACGGTGCGGGATTTCGCCAGCACCCTCTCCAACCAAGGCAGATTGTCGCGCAGGAAAGCCAACGCTGAAGCATGCGAGGCGTGCGGAGGATAGGTCAGGATGACCTTGGGGCCGGGCTTCACCGAGAGTCGGACGCGGGTGGTCCGGACGGAGACCTTCGGCCACACCTGCACGGCCTTGCCGGCGACGTGCACGATGATGGGCTGGTCGTCCTGCTCCATGCTCAGCTTTGTGGCGCAAGACGCTCGGCTTCGGCGACGACCCGGGCCGTATGGCGTCGCAAGGCGGAGTCCGGATCGATGCCCGCGTCGCGACAGGCGGCGACGAGTTCGAAGAGCCGGCTGCCGGCCGAATCTTCGGTGAGTCCTTTGGACTGAGCGTCCACAGCGGGGACGTCGACCGTCGCGCCGACGGCGAGCTGCTTCTTGCGGACCTGCTTCCAGACTTCGCGGGCGGTGAGCAACGCGTTCAGGGACGGCGGCAGGTCCTTGAAGACGGTCGGCTTCTTGGCGCCCTTCTCCTTCAGCTTGATCTGCTCCCATTGCGTGACGACCGCGTCGGACGAACCGAGCTTCGCGCCGTCGCCGAAGACATGCGGATGACGACGCACCATCTTCTCGTTCACTTCCCGGGCCACGTCGTCGAAGGTGAACTGGCCGGCTTCGGCCGCCATCTGCGCGTGCATGGCGACATGGAAGAGCAGGTCGCCGAGTTCCTCGCGCAGGTTCGCGACGTCATTGCGGTCGATGGCCTGGACGAGTTCGGCGACTTCTTCGACCAGGCAGTCGCAGATGGTGCGATGCGTCTGTTCCCGGTCCCAAGGGCAGCCGTCGGGAGCACGGAGTCGGGCGGTGGTCGCAAGCAGGAGGTCGATGCCGGGCATGCGCCGATGCAGAAGGGTCGAAGGAAGGGAGTCAAAACGATTGCCAGAAGCCCGGGGAGCGCTTGCTTAAGGCCAGTGGACAAGCTGACCGAAATCATGGACGCCAAGCGCCGGGAAATCGCCCCGTTCGCCCGTCCCGTCACCGACGCCGAACTGGCGGCCTTCGCCGGCCGCCATCAGGGACCCGGCTTCCGTCAGTCGCTGGCGGTCCCCGGACGCCTGACGGTCATCGCCGAAGTGAAGCGCGCCTCCCCGAGCGTGGGCCAGATCCGCGAAGGCGTCGACGCCGTCGCCCAGGCCCGGGCCTACGCCGACGCCGGCGCTGACTGCCTCTCGGTCCTCACCGAGACCAAGTACTTCCAAGGCGAGCTCAAGGACCTCATCGACGTGGTCCGGTCCCAGTCCGGCTGGAAGCGTCCCCTCCCCTGCATCCGCAAGGACTTCATGGTGCACCCTTACCAGGTGCTCGAGGCCGCCCAAGCGGGCGCGCGTTGCGTCCTCATCATCGTGCGCGGACTGACCGACGATGAGATCCGTCCGATTCACCGGTCCGCCAAGCTCGCCGGCCTCGACACGCTCTTCGAAGTGCACGACGAGGCCGAGCTCGAGCGCGCCCTGCGCCACGACCCGGACATGGTCGGCGTGAATAATCGCAACCTGTCCACCTTCCAGATCGACCTGTCCTTCGCGGAGCGGGTCATTCCGCACATGCCTAAGTCCGTCCTGAAGGTCGCCGAGAGCGGCATCAAGACCGCCGAAGACGCCGCCCGGATGCGGGCCGCCGGCGCCGACGCCCTGTTGGTCGGCGAATCCCTGATGCGCGCCGCCGATCCGGCCGCGCTGATGAAGGCGTTGCAATCCGCATGAACGAAGGCCCGCTTTCGCCGAACGAGACCCGGGACCTGCTCGCCCGCCTCTCGCACATGCCCAAGAAGTGGCTCGGTCAGAACTTCCTGATCGACGGCAACATCGTCCGCAAGTCGCTCGAACTCGGCGAAGTGAAGGCCGGCGATACGGTCGTCGAAGTCGGCCCGGGGCTGGGCACGCTGACCCGCACCCTCCTCTGCGCTGGCGCCGACCTCTTCGCGATCGAAGCCGATCGCACGATGCACTTCCACCTGACGGAATCATTGCTGCCGCGTTTCCCCCAGACCTTCCACCTCAAGGAAGGTGACGCCGTGGATTTCCCGCGGGCGGGCCTGACCGATGCGACCGACGGCTCTTTCAAGGTCGTCGCCAATCTGCCCTACGCGATCTCGACTCCCTGGATGGACGCCATCTGCGCGGGCCCCCATCCGTCCATGATGGTGCTCATGCTGCAACGCGAGGCCGCCGAGCGCCTGACCGCCGAGGTCGGTACCGGTCACTGGTCCGCCGTCACCGCCCAGGTCCACCTGGCCTTCGAAAAGATCAAGGTCCATCCGGTGCCCGCCCAGTCCTTCAATCCTCCGCCGAAGGTAGATTCCTGTCTGCTCGTGCTGCGCCGTCGTCCGGACGCCAAGCGCCTGAGCCCGCGCGCCCGTGAGGTCGCCCGCATGCTCTTCACGCAACGTCGCAAGCAGGTAGGTTCGGCCGCCAAGAAGCTCTTCCCCGACTCCCCGGACGTCGCCGCCTGGCTGGCCGACCTCCCGCGCTACGGGCTGACCAGCCTGGCCCGTCCGGAGACGATTCCGGCCGAAGCTTGGCTGACCCTCTGACGCCTGGGGTTGCATTTCGTCCCGTCTCCGCTCCTTATCCCGCCATGTCTGTCAAAGTAGGCCTCGTCTCCCTGGGTTGCGCCAAGAACCTGATCGATTCCGAGATCATGATCGGTCACCTCGCCAAGGCCGGCATGTCCATGACCCCGGATGCCGCCGAAGCGGACGTCGTCATCGTCAATACCTGCTCCTTCATCGACGCTTCCAAGCACGAAGCCCTCGAAGCCATCTACGAGATGAGCGACGGCAAGGCCACCGCCCGCAAGAAGGGGCAGAAACTCATCGTGGCCGGTTGCATGTCGCAGCGCTATCAGGGCGCCCTCCCCGTCGTCGAAGGCGCCAAAGGCCGCGTCGAGCTCCCGAAGGTCGACGCTTTCATCGGCCTAGATCAGGTCACGAACATCGTGCCGGTCATCCACAAGGTCATGGGCGGCGAAGCCGGCATGACCGAGTTCCTGGCCAAGACCACGACCTTCATCCCGGACTTCGACACCCCGCGCTTCCGCCTCACGCCGCGTCACTCGGCCTACATCAAGATCGCCGAAGGCTGCAACCACCCCTGCACCTTCTGCATCATCCCGCGCATCCGCGGCCGCCACCGCAGCCGTACGGTCGAGTCCGTCGTCAAGGAAGCGCGCCAGCTCGTCGCCGAAGGCGTCAAGGAGATCAACCTCATCTCCCAGGACACGACCTACTTCGGCATGGATCGCTGGACCGACGCCCGTCCGAACCCGCGTAGCAAGGTCGACTCCTCCAAGGGCGAGTCGCTCGCTTCGCTCCTCCGCGAACTCGACCAGATCGAGGGCGATTTCTGGGTCCGCCTGCTCTACACGCACCCCGCCCACTGGAGCGATGAGCTCATCGAGACCATCGGTCGCTCCCAGCACGTCGTACGCTACGTCGACATCCCGCTCCAGCACGTCTCGGACAAGATGCTCGGAGCCATGCAGCGCGAGACTGACGGCGCCTACATCCGCGACCTCATCAAGCGCATGCGCGCCGGCATCCCGGACCTCGTCATCCGCACGACCTTCATCGTCGGCTTCCCCGGCGAGACCGAAGAAGATTTCACCGAACTGCTCGCCTTCCTCGAAGAGACGAAGTTCGACCGCGTCGGCGTGTTCAAGTATTCCAAGGAAGAAGGCACCAAGGGCGCCAAGATGGAAGGCCACCTCTCCGACGAGGTGAAGGCCGACCGCCACGCCCGCGCCATGCTCCTGCTCCAGCGTCTTTCCAAGCAGCGCGGCGAAGCCTTCGTCGGCCGCAAGCTCCGTGTCCTCGTCGAAAGCCCGGGCGTCGCCCGCAGCACCGGCGATGCCATGGAGATCGACGGGATCGTCAAGGTCCCGAAGAAACTCGCGATCGGCCAGTTCGCCGAGGTGACCGTGACCGGCGCCGAGGAATACGATCTGATCGCGAAGTGATCAGCCTTCGGCGTCGCGTTCCGGCGCCGTCTCCGCGGACGCCGCGGCGGCCGGGGAATCGCTGAGGCGGATGAGGGCGTCCAACGACGAGAAGTGGCGCGTCCAGTCGGTCATGTCCGGGATGTCGCCGACGACGGTCGAGAACAGTTCGCGCTTCTCCTGCTTGAGCTCTTCGATGCGCTCCTCGACGGTGCCGGGGGCGATCATGCGGTAGATCAGCACCGGGTTCTTCTGACCGATGCGGTGAACACGGTCGACGGCCTGGGCCTCGACGGCGGGATTCCACCAAGGATCCATCAGGAAGACATATTCCGCGGTGTTCAGCGTGATGCCCGTGCCGCCGGCCTTGAGCGAGGCGAGGAAGAGCGCGGGACCCTTCGTCTCCTTGAACTGCTCCACCGGTGCGGAGCGATCCTTGGTCTCGCCGGTGAGTTCGAAGATCGGGAGGCTCGGGAGGTCGCGGGCGAGGGTCGACTTGACGCGTTCGATGAGGGAGACGAATTGGGAGAAGACCACGGCCTTCGAGCCGTTGGCGGCGATCTCCGCGAGCTTGGAGACGAGCAAGGTGATCTTGCCGGAGTGGGCCGACGGGCAGGTCGAGTTGTCGGGCAGCAGGCCCGGATCGCAGCAGACCTGACGCAGGCGCATCAGCAAGGTGAGCACGGAGGTCGCGTCCTTCGAAAGCAGCGAAGCGAGCTCGCCCGACAGTCCGCTGCCTTGGGTGAGATGCTGGTAAAGCGAACGCTGCTCGTGCGTGAGCGGACACGGCAGGACGACTTCCATCTTCGGCGGGATGTCGGCGGCGACATGGCGCTTGAGACGGCGCAGGATGAACGGCGAGACCTGCCGGCGCACCTTGCCGAGCGCGACCGAAGCGTCGCGGAGCATCAGCCGCTCGAAGCCGGCGCGCTTACCCAGCAGGCCGGGCATCAGGAAGCGGAAGATGGTCCACAGGTCCGTGGGACGGTTCTCGAGCGGCGTGCCGGTGATCGCGATGCGGTGATCGGCCTGGAGCGCGACGCAGGTCTGCGTGGTCTTCGACTCGGGATTCTTGATGGCCTGGGCTTCGTCGAGCACCGCGTAGCCGAAACGGGTCTTCGGCAGCAGTTCGGCATGACGGCGAAGCTGAGTATAGCTGGAGATCCAGAGTCGGGCCGCTGGGTTCTTGACGAAATCGTCTTCGGCCGTGAGCACGGCGGTGCTGGCGCTCATTTCGGGATGAAAGCGCTTGATCTCGCCGAGCCAGACCGGGATGACGCTGGCCGGGCAGACGATCAGGGAGCGCTCGCCGATCGGACGCGAAGCAAGCAAGGCCAGGACTTGGACGGTCTTACCGAGGCCCATCTCGTCGGCCAGCAGCGGATGCGCGCCGAGTTCGCAGAGCCGGCCGAGCCAAGCCACGCCCTTCGCCTGATAAGGACGGAGGTGGGCGGGCAGATTGTCGGGCGGCGCCGGTTCGTGAAGCAGTTTGTCCTTCCAGGCCTTGAGGTCGTCGTTGAGCTTGAGGGCGCCGACGGCCGCATGATCGAAGAGCGAGAGCAGCAGGTAACGCGGCACTTCGCCGTCCTTCGCGCGCCAGTCTTCGGAGAAGTCGGCGACGGCGGCGTTATAGGCCACGACGCCTTTGCCGGGGAGGATGACCGGACGGCCGCCCGCCTTGAGCAGGAGCTTCTGTTCGTCGGCGAGCAGGCGGTGCCCGCCGGCCTTGAGGCGCCAGTTCAGCTTGAAGGACTTTCCGTCCGTCGCCGATTCGGCTTCGGCGTCGACGGCGACCTGCAGCTGTTCGTTGCGGAAGATATTGAGGGCGTCCTCACCGACCAACTTGAAGCGCTTGCGCCATTCGGCCAGGTCTTCTCGTACGAAACGTTCGATCCGGCCGATGTTGTCGATCGCCCAGGCGCCGGTGGCCTTGCCGTAGGCGAAGCCGGACCGATGGGCGACCGTATTGAACCGGAACAAGGCCTGACGCTGCTCGTCGGAAAGCTCATCGCCCGGGACCGCGCCGGGGCCGAAGCAATTCCAAGCGTGCCCTCCCCGGCCGGCCCAGCAGGCGGAGATCTTCAGCCCGTCGGAGGAAAGTTCGAAGGTCACCTGCAGCTTGAGCGACGCCCGGGCGTTGGCATCCTTGCGCTCCGGCTCTTTGGGCGCCTCGGGGGCGGCCGCCATGGCGGACTCGTCGATCGCCGGCAACTCATCGGCCAGCAGCTCCTCGACCTCGTAGATCGAGGCGACGGCGAACGGCGCTCCGTTCTCCTCTTCAGGCAGCGAAGTGCGCCATTCGATTTTGCCGTCGACGATCTCGATGACGGCTCGGACCGTCTGCTCTTCGGTGCGGGTGACGGCCTCGGCGCTCTCGGGCTTGAGTTCGATCTGTCTGACCAATCCTTCGGTATAGAGCCGTCGACCTTCGGTGAGGTCGGCGGCCTTGAACGCGTCTTCCCAGTCTTCAGGTAGGGACGCGAACCACCTCTCCAGGGCTTCCGTGGAGTAGGAGCGGTTGGCCGGACGCGGGGAAGACATCGACGGTCACGGATTAGACCCTGACGCGTTTGGCCTTACAACCCCCAATAAGTGACAAATTTGAGCAGGGTCTGGGCTTGTTTATGCTCGGGGCGTTGGTTTACTTTTACTTCCCTTTTACAGGCCAAAAATGAAACATCTCAGCGTCGGTAGTCGGTGGAACGCGGACCTCATCGCAACTTATCACGAGCAGTGGTCCAAAGACCCTTCCTCGGTCGACGGTGACTGGCGCTCGTTCTTCGAAGGCTTCGAACTCGGTCTCAGCCTCCCGCCTAAGCCGGGCAAAGGCGCCCCCGCCGCCGGCTCCGTCGACGCCGGCGCCCAATGGAAGGTCCTCGCCGCCATCCAGGCGTACCGGATGATCGGGCACCTCCAGGCCCGCATCAATCCGCTCGCCGAGCCCTTCCCTCACTTCGAGCTCACCGACAAAGCCCTCGGTCTGGACACCCTGCCGGCCGACCGCGTGTTCCACACCGGTGATTTCCTCGGCGGCCAGATGCTCCCGCTGGGCGAGATTCTCGCCAAGCTGAAGTCTACTTATTGCGGCCCGATCGGCGTCGAGTTCAGCCACATCCAAGACGGCGAGCGTCGCCGCTGGCTACAAGAGCGCGTCGAAAGCTGCGGCCTCCGTCCGGCTTACGACGCCGCGGCCCGCCGTCGCTTCCTGCGCTCCATCGTGCAGGCCGAGCAGTTCGAACGTTTCCTCCACAAGACGTTCGTCGGCGCCAAGCGCTTCTCCGTCGAAGGCGGGGAAGTCATGCTCGCCGTCATGGATCAGCTCATCCATCGCGCTCCGTCCGCCGGCGTCGCCGACCTCGTCATCGGCATGGCCCACCGCGGTCGTCTCAACGTCCTCGTCAACGTCTGCGGCAAGAAGCCCGAAGCCCTCTTCGCCGGCTTCTCCGAACAGCATATCCCGGACACCACGCATGGTGACGGCGACGTGAAGTATCACCTCGGCTACGCCGGCGCGCGCGTCGTCGAAGGCAAGGAAATCGGCGTCACCCTCGCCTTCAACCCCAGCCACCTCGAAGCCGTCAACCCGGTCGTCCTCGGCCGCGCCCGCGCGCTCGTCGACCTCCAAGGCGGCGCCGACCGTTCGAAGGTCCTGCCCATCCTGCTCCACGGCGACGCCGCGTTCGCCGGCCAGGGAATCGTCATGGAGACGCTCAACCTCGCCGGCCTCAAGGGCTACCAGGTGGGCGGCACGCTCCATATCGTCTCGAACAACCAGGTCGGCTTCACCACGAATCCGGACGAGGCGCGCACCGGCCGCCATTGCACCGAGATCGCCAAGTTCACCGAGTGCCCGATCTTCCACGCCAACGGCGACGATCCCGACGCGGTCGTGCTCGCCGCCGAAATCGCCCTCGAGTTCCGCCAGAAGTTCGGCGCCGACGCCGTGCTGGATATCGTCTGCTATCGTCGCTACGGCCACAATGAGACCGACGAACCGGCCTTCACCCAACCGGTGCTCTACAAGGAGATCTCCGCGCACTCGAGCGTGTCGGAACTCTACGCCTCCCGCCTGACCGAATCCAAGTCGGCCCCCGATGGCGAGCTGATCGCCCTGCGCACCGAATTTGACGTACTGCTCAACGCCGCGCAGGAACGCGCCCAGGCGTCGATCGCGGCGGAAGTCGAAGAACGTAAGACCAAGCCCGTGGGTGTCCGTCCTTTCCGCTCGGCCTACGAACATTCCGTCGACACCTCCGCTCCGCGTGAACTGCTGGACAAGGTCGCGCCGGTGCTCTGGCAGACCCCGCCGGACTTCGCTCCTAATCCCAAGATCAAGCGACTCCTCGATGCGAAGGCCGAAGCCTACAAGGCCGGCGCCAACATCGACTGGAGCCTCGGTGAAGGACTCGCCTTCGCTTCCCTGCTCGCCGAAGGCTACCCGGTGCGCATCTCCGGTCAGGACTGCGAACGCGGCACGTTCTCCCATCGCCATGCGGTGCTGCACGATCCTTCCAACGACGCCGAGTACTGCCCGCTGGGCTCGATCGCCGGCGCGGAGGTCGAACTCGTCAACTCCTCCCTCTCCGAATACGCGGTGCTCGGTTTCGACTACGGCTACTCGCTCGAGGCTCCTGATTCCTTGGTGATCTGGGAAGCCCAGTTCGGCGACTTCGCCAACGGCGCGCAGATCATGATCGACCAGTTCATCGCTTCGGCGGAATCGAAGTGGGGTCAGACCAGCGGCCTCGTCATGCTCCTGCCGCACGGCTATGAAGGCCAAGGTCCGGAACACTCCTCCGCCCGTATCGAACGCTTCCTCCAGCTCTGCGCCGAAAACAACCTGCAGGTCGCCCAGCCCTCCACTCCGGCTCAGCTCTTCCACGCGCTGCGTCGCCAGGTGAAGTCGGATGTGCGCAAACCCCTGGTTGTCATGACTCCGAAGAGCCTGCTGCGCCACAAGTCCTGCGTGAGCACGCTCGCCGAACTCACCGGCGGGCGCTTCCAAGCCATCCTGCCCGACGCCACCCCGGCCGCCAAGACCGAGCGTCTGTTGCTCTGCTCAGGCAAGATTTTCTACGAACTCGACGCCGAACGCGCGGCTCGCAAGGACACCGCCACGACCATCGTCCGCGTCGAACAATTCTACCCCTTCGACGCCGCCACTCTCGCCAAGCTGCACGCCGACCTAGGTTCGCCCAAGAAGGTCGTCTGGGTGCAGGATGAGCCGAAGAACATGGGCGGCTGGTCCTTCGTCGCCCCGAACGTCGAGGAAGCTCTCGGCCTTCGCCCGCTCTACGCCGGACGTGACGCCGCCGCCTCCCCGGCGGTGGGCTCGCTCTCGGTCCACAAGATCGAGCAGGCGGACCTCATCCGACAGGCCTTTGGCGCCTAATAAGGGTCAGTAGCCGATTTTGTCGGTCAGACCACCCCTCCTACTACCCCACAAACGACCTTAGCGGGTCGTTTAAAGGGCTATTTCCCCGTTGAAACGACTCGGATTGAGTTCCAATTTGGTGACCACCCAACTTTCATGGCCGTCGAAGTCAAAATCCCTCCCATGGGCGAATCCATCACCGGGGGCCTCCTGGCCGCCTGGCTGGTCAAGTCCGGTGATGCCGTCCGCAAGGGTCAGCCGCTCTTCTCCTACGAAACCGACAAGGTGACCTCCGAAGGCACCGCCGAAGTCGACGGGCAGATCACCATCGTCGTCAACGCAGGCACCGACGTCGTGGTCGGACAAGTCGTCGCCTCGATCGAAGCCGGCGCCGCGGGCAACGCTCCTTCCGCCGCTCCTGCTCCTGCGGCCAAGCCAGCCGCTGCTTCCGCTCCGGTCGCCGCCGCTCCGGCTCCGAAAGCCGCCCCGGTCGCCGCTAAGTCCGGCGCCGCCGCCGAAATCTCTCCCGCCGTCCGTCGCATCTCCGAGGAAACCGGCCTCGATCCCGCAGGCCTCGAAGGCACGGGCAAGGCCGGTCGCGTCACCAAGGGTGACATGCTCGCCGCGCTCTCTGGCCAGGCTCCGATCCGCGCCGTGGCTCCGGCCGCCGCCTCCGCTGCTGTCGCTGCCGCTGCTGCTCCCGCTGCGCCGGCCGCCGCCGTCGTCATCCCTTCACGCGATGGCCGCACCTCGCGCAAGCGCATGTCGCCGCTTCGTCGCAAGATCGCCGAACGTCTCGTGCAGGCAAAGTCCGAGACCGCGATGCTCACGACCTTCAACGAGGTCAACATGGCGCCGGTGATGGAGCTGCGCAAACGCCACGGCGAAGAATTCCTCAAGAAATACGGGGTCAAACTCGGCTTCATGTCCTTCTTCGTGAAGGCCGCCGTCCAGGCGATGAAGGAAGTCCCGGCGATCAACGCCCAGCTCGACGGCGAGGACATCATCGAGAACCACTTCTACGACATCGGCGTGGCCGTCGGCACCGACAAGGGCCTCATGGTCCCGGTCGTCCGGGATTGCGACCAGCTCAACTTCGCGAGCATCGAGAAAGCCATCGGCGACTTCGGCAAGCGCGCCCGCGACGGCAAGATCCAGCTGCCCGAACTGCAGGGCGGCGTCTTCACGATCTCCAACGGCGGCATCTACGGCTCGATGCTTTCGACGCCCATCCTCAACCATCCGCAGGCCGCGATCATGGGCCTCCACAACATCGTCGAACGCCCGGTCGCCGAGAACGGCCAGGTCGTGATCCGTCCGATCATGTACCTCGCCCTCTCCTACGACCACCGTCTCATCGACGGCAAGGAAGCCGTGACCTTCCTCGTCAAGGTGCGCCAATACATCGAAGACCCGCAGCGTCTGCTGTTCGGCGTCTGATCCTTCCAACCCCCTCCTACCGCAATGTCTCAATTCGATCTCGTCGTAATCGGCTCCGGCCCTGGTGGCTACGTCGCCGCCATCAAAGCCGGCCAGCTCGGCCTCAAGGTGGCCCTCGTGGAGAAGGACAACTCCCTCGGCGGCACCTGCCTTAACGTCGGCTGCATCCCCTCCAAGGCCCTGCTCCACTCCACCGAAGTCTACCAGCACGCCATCCACGGCAAGAAGCATGGCCTCGTCGGCGCGGAGAAGCTCACCTTCGATGTCGCCGCGATGCTCGCCAACAAGGACAAGGTCGTCGCCCAACTCAACATGGGCGTCGGCGCTCTCCTCAAGAAGCGTAACGTCGAAGTCGTCCGCGGCCTCGGCCGTCTCGTGAAGTCCGGTCAGGTGCTCGTCCGCTCCACCACCGGCGACCGCACGCTCGAGACCAAGAACATCCTCATCGCCACCGGCTCGGTGCCGGTCGAACTGCCCTTCATGAAGTTTGACGGCGAGACCGTCATCTCCTCCGACCACGGCATCTCGCTGAAGGCCGTCCCCGAGAAGATGGTCGTCGTCGGCGCCGGCGCCATCGGCCTCGAACTCGGTTCCGTCTGGGCCCGTCTCGGCTCCCAGGTCACGGTCGTCGAGATGCTCCCCGGCATCGGCGGACCCGCCTACGACGCTGACGTCGCCAAGGCCGCGCAGAACGCCTTCGAAAAGCAGGGCCTGAAGTTCGAACTGGGCGCCAAGGTCACCGGCGTCAAGAAGACCGCCTCGGGCTCCGCCCTCACCGCCGAGCGCGACGGCAAGACCCTCGAATTCCCCGCCGACAAGATCCTCGTCGCCGTCGGCCGTAAGGCCAACACGACCGGCCTCGGCGCCCAGGAAGCCGGCCTCAAGCTCGACGAGCGCGGCCGCATCGTCATCGACGCCCATTACCAGACCAACCTGCCTGGCGTCTACGCCATCGGTGACGTCGTCACCGGTCCGATGCTCGCGCACAAGGCCGAAGAAGAAGGCGTCGCGGTCGCCGAAAACCTCGCCGGCAAGAAAGGCCACGTGAACTACGGCGTCATCCCGGGCGTCATCTACACCGACCCCGAAGTCGCCTGCGTCGGCCTCTCCGAAGCCGAAGCCAAGGCCAAGAACATCGAAGTCGCCATCGGCAAGTTCCAGCTCGCCGGCAACGGCCGCGCGATCGCTTCCGACTGCACCTCGGGTTTCGTGAAGGTCATCGCCTGCGCCAAGACCGACAAGCTCCTGGGCGTCCAGATGGTCGCCAAGGGCGCGTCCGAGATGATCGCCGCGGCCTGCGCGCACATGGAATACGGCGGCAGCGCCGAAGACGTGGCTCGCACTTGCTTCGCCCACCCGACCGTCAGCGAGTCCTTCAAGGAAGCCGCGATGGCCGTCAGCAAGTCGAGCATCCACTCGCTCTGAACGTCGTCGGAGTTTTTCGAACGAAAGGGTGCGAATAGCACCCTTTCTTCTTTGGCGGACAAAACAGGACGCCCTCCCAAATGAAGGGAAGGCGTCGATTGAAAAGCAAGGGGCCAGGCTTGCCACGGCACACGGATGAACTGACTGCCGTTGCTTCCTTCCGGACCTGGCGGGATTCGTCGGCCACCTGTTGCATGGGGCCTGGCTTGCTTATCTTAATGCCTGCCTAGTCCGTTCTTTTCAATCCCCAACTTAACCCCTAATCATTCCCCTTTCCGATGGCTGAAATCCCCAAATCTTACGAACCCCAGGGCGTCGAGCAGCAGTGGTACGACCGCTGGGTGGCCGCCGGTTGCTTCCAGGGCAAGGTCGACCATGCCCGCGAATCGTTCGCGGTGATGATCCCGCCGCCCAACGTCACCGGCGTCCTGCACATGGGACACCTGCTCAATAACACGCTGCAGGACATCATGGTCCGCCGCGCCCGTCAGGAAGGTAAGTCCGCCCTCTGGCTCCCGGGCACCGACCACGCCGGCATCGCCACGCAGTCCCGCGTCGAAAAGGAACTCCGTCAGAAGGAAGGCAAGACACGCCACGACCTCGGCCGCGAGAAGTTCATCCAAGTCGCCTCCGAATGGCGCGACAAGCACGGCGGCATCATCCTCGGACAGCTCCGCAAGCTCGGCGCCTCCTGCGACTGGGACCGCACGGTCCACACACTCGACGCCGGCTACTCGCAAGCGGTCCTGCAGACCTTCGTCACGCTCTACGAACGCGGCTATGTCTACCGCGGCAAGCGCATGGTGAACTGGTGCCCGGTCTCGCAGACGGGCCTCTCCGACGAAGAGGTGATCATGAAGCCCTCCAAGGGCTCGCTCTACCGCATGCGTTACGAGGTCGCCGAACTCCCCGGCACTTTCCTCGAAATCTCGACCACGCGTCCGGAAACCATCCCCGGCGACGCCGCCGTGGCGGTCCACCCCGACGACGAGCGCTACAAGCACCTTATCGGCAAGCACGTCTGGCGCCCCTTCCCTCGCGCCCAGATCCCGATCGTCGGCGACACGGCCGTCGAGAAGGATTTCGGCACGGGCGTGCTGAAGGTCACCCCGGCCCACGACCGCACCGACTTCGATATCGGCAAGCGCCACGACCTCCCGGTCATCGACGTGATGAATCCCGACGGTACGATGAACGCTGACGCGGGTCCGCTCGCCGGCATCGAACGTTTCAAGGCCCGCGCGATGGCCGAGAAGCTGCTCGAGGAACTCGGCGCCTTGGTGAAGACCGAGCCCTACGAGAACACCGTGGGCTACTCCGAACGCGCCGATGTGCCGATCGAACCTCGTCTCAGCGAACAGTGGTTCATCCGCTACCCGAAGATCGACGAAGCCAAGCGCGCCGTCACTTCGGGCATCATCAAGTTCCACCCGGAACGCTGGACGAAGACCTACCTCCACTGGCTCGAGAACATCCAGGATTGGTGCGTCAGCCGCCAGCTCTGGTGGGGCCACCGCATCCCGGTCTGGTATCGCAAGGGCGCCGACCGCAACGATCCGAAAAACCTGCACGTGTCCCTCACGGCCCCGGCCGATGCCTCTGACTGGGAACAAGACAACGACGTGCTCGACACGTGGGCCTCGTCCTGGCTCTGGTGCCTCGCGACCATCGGCTGGCGCAAGCCGGGCGAGACCACCGAAGAGCTCAAACACTGGTATCCGACCGGCGCCCTCGCCACGGGACCGGACATCATCTTCCTCTGGGTCGCCCGCATGATCATCGCCGGCCTCGAGCTCCATGGTCCGGAAAAGAAGACGCTGACCGACGACGAGATCCGCCAGCGCATCCCGTTCAAGCGCGTCTACTTCAACGGCATCATCCGCGACAAGCTCGGCCGCAAGATGTCGAAGTCCCTCGGCAACTCGCCCGAGCCGCTCGACCTCATCGCCAAGTTCGGCGCCGACGGCCTCCGCTTCGGCCTGCTGTCCATCGCCCCGAAGGGCCAGGATATCCTCTTCGACGAAGATCGCGTCGGCCAAGGCCGCAACTTCTGCAACAAGCTCTGGAACGCCGCCCGCTTCCGCCAGATGTCCGGCCCGATGGCGGATAACTCGACGCTCGCCGCCGTGGTCAGCCGCATCAAGGCCTCGCAACTCGACGACGATGATTTCGCGATCCTGCAAGGTCTCGCCGAACTCACCGACAGCACGACCAAGAACCTCGACGAACATGAGTTCACCGCCTACGCGCAGGGTCTCTATTCGTTCTTCTGGGGCGACTTCTGCGACTGGTACGTCGAAGCCTCGAAAGCCCGACTGCGCGACGCCGCGCTGGTCGATAATTGCCTCGCCGTGCAGGACCTCGTCCTGCGCCAGTTCCTCCTGCTCCTCCACCCGGTCGCGCCCTTCATCTCGGAAGAGCTCTGGCACCTGCTCGGCTACGGCACGGAGAAAGACTTCATCCAGAACCATCACACCGGCACCGGTGGCGACCTGCTCCGCGTCCTCCGCGAGAACGGCATCAAGCTCAGCGCCGCCAAGGTGGCCGACGTCGCCCTGCTCCGCGAGTTCGTCGCTTCCGTCCGCGGACTGAAGTCCCAGGCCAACCAGGCCACGCGTCGCGACGCCGTGATCACGGTCGTCGCCAAGGACGCCA
This sequence comes from Opitutales bacterium, assembly GCA_964202105.1. Classification (GTDB taxonomy): domain Bacteria; phylum Verrucomicrobiota; class Verrucomicrobiia; order Opitutales; family UBA953; genus UBA953. The sequence goes on from CAXNHL010000010.1 coordinate 15,370, forward strand.
CGGCCAAGGCCCTCCTCAGCGCCAACCGCGAGAAGCTCAGCAGCCTCGCCGGACTCGCCGAAATCGGTTTCGCCGACGACGCGGGCGATCGCACGGGTTCGCTCACTTCGCTCGGCACGGTGATGCTCGAACTCTCCGGTACGGTCGACGTGGCCGCCGAGAAGGTCCGTCTCGCCAAGGAGCTGGCCAAGCTCGAACAGGCGGTCGCCGCCGGCGAAGCCAAGCTCACGAACGAGGCCTTCGTCTCGAAGGCCCCGCCCAAGATCCTCGAGGGCGCCCGCAAGCAGCTCGACGAAGCCAAGGCCAAGCGCGACGAAATCGCGCGCATGCTCACCACGCTCGGTTAAGATGATCTCGACCCGGCTCCATCCCGACAAGCATTCCGCCGCGCAGGCGATCGCCCGGGAGATAGCCGACCTGATTCAGTTACGCTCGAAATCGGGCAAGCCGACGGTGTTGGGTCTGGCGACGGGCTCCACGCCCCTGCCCCTCTACGCGGAGCTGATCCGCTTGCATCGTGAAGAAGGCCTGAGCTTCCGCTCGGTCATCACGTTCAACCTCGACGAATACGAGGGCCTCGGCCCGGACCATCCGCAGTCCTACCGGTTCTTCATGGAGGAGAATCTCTTCCGGCATCTCGATATCCCCGCGGCTAACATCCATATCCCGGACGGGATGGCCAAAGACCCGGCGAGTCATTGCGCCGAGTATGAAGCGGCCATCCGTACGGCCGGCGGCATCGATCTTCAGATCCTCGGTATCGGCCGCACGGGCCATATCGGTTTCAACGAGCCGCCCTCACCCGCCGAGAGCCGGACCCGCTGGGTGCACCTCGACGCCGTGACCCGGAAGGATAACTCGGTCTTCTTCGGCGATCTCGCGCAAGTCCCGCAAGGCGCCCTCACGATGGGCGTGGCGACAATCCTTGAAGCCCGCCGGGTCGCACTGATCGCCTTCGGTGACGCTAAGTCGGAGATTGTCACCCGTGCCATCAAGGAAGCCCCGTCCCCCGGCTGTCCGGCGACCTGGCTGCAGCGCCACCCGGCCTGCACCTTCCACCTCGACGCCGCCGCGGCCAAAGGGCTCTGAGACCTCCGATGGACGTCACCCCGCGCCATCGCTCCTCTATCGACCTAGGCCTGGTGCCCGCGGCCCTCTGGACGCGCGCCTACCTGCGCCGTTGCGCGGCGACACCAGGCTCGACGGAACTGACCATCGCGCTGCGTCGCGCCGACGGCACGGCCTCGCTCTTCCGCACACAGGTGCTCGCCTTCGGCGTCGACGACCCGGCGACCTATCTTCACGTGGAACGAACGGTGAAGTTCCTCCTTTGGTCGCGAGGCGGCGAGGAGATCCTGCTCAGCGGTCCGGCCGCCGAAAGTCTGGCCGTTAAGCTGCGGACGGACTACGCGCCGAAAGGCGTCCGCTCCTTCGACGCCGACTTCTTCCAGCGGGTCTTCGAAAAACCGCTCGCGTTCCACCACGTCGCCGCAGCC
>CAXNHL010000011.1:0-15832 GCA_964202105.1 Opitutales bacterium
GATGAGCAGGCGCTCGCCCGGGAGACCGAACTTTTCCAAGCCTTGCTGGCGGAGGTCGTCGCCCGCACCGAAGCGTTGCTCGCCACCGCCCTTGTCGTCGCCGAAGTCGATGTCCTGCGCGGCTGGGCTGACCTGGCCCGCGAAGCCAATTGGTGCCAGCCGGTCATCGATGATTCCGACGTCCTGGAGATCGAGCAAGGTCGTCATCCCGTCGTCGAACGCATGCTGCAGGCACGTCCCGGCGCCGGTTCGTTCGTGCCGAACGATACCCGTCTCGCCGGTTCCGGCGAACAGATCGCTTTGCTGACCGGTCCGAACATGGCGGGTAAGTCGACCTACATCCGGCAGGTCGCGTTGATCGCCTTGCTGGCGCATCTCGGCTGCTGGGTCCCCGCCACCAAGGCCCGCATCGGTCTCGTCGATCGTATCTTCTGTCGCGTCGGCGCGTCCGATGAGCTCTCGCGCGGCAACTCGACGTTCATGGTCGAGATGAGCGAGACCGCCAACATCCTGAACAATGCGACCGTCCGTTCGCTCGTCGTCCTCGATGAGATCGGCCGTGGCACGAGCACTTACGACGGCATCAGCATCGCCTGGGCGGTCGCCGAACATCTTCACGGCGAAGGCTCCGCCGGACCGCGGACGCTCTTCGCCACCCATTACCACGAACTTACCAAGCTGGCCGCGGACCGTCCCCGTCTGCGGAACTGGTCCGTCGCGGTCAAGGAGTGGCAGGACGAGATCGTCTTCGTCCGCCGGGTCGTGCCCGGCGCCGCTGACCGCTCCTATGGTATCCAGGTAGCCCGCCTCGCCGGCATGCCCCCGGCTGTCGTCCAGCGAGCCCGCGAGATCCTGGGCGGCCTCGAGTCCGGGTCTGGCTTGCCCGCCAAGGCCTCGGTAGCCTCGGCGCAGGTCGAGCCATCAGTTGCGCCCAAGAAGGCGCCAGCGGCCAAGCCGACGGGCAAGGAAGCAGGTCCGGAATTAGACCTGTTCGCTTAAATCCGCTGGTTCCACTCCTTTGAAGCGAACTTGGCCCAAGTGCCTTCGTGGTCGAACTGATCGTACATCGGTTCAGGGACGTCGACCGGGGCGCTCTGGAGGACGCGTCCTAGTTGTGTGACGAAATCTTTTTCGAAGCGCAGCCAGTCGCAGCCGGTCAGGAACGGCTTCCAGACATAGCCTTCGATGAGCAAGCCGTGCCGGTTACGCTTCTGCGCGGCGCCCGCGACCTTGCGGCCATCGTCGGAGCGGACGAGATCGTTGGGCTCGGCACGCTGCGCACAGGCGTCGGGAGCTTGGAATTCGCGCTGACCTTCCGGGACGGGGGAAAGTTTCACCGGCTGTCCTTGCGCGACCAAGGCCGCCAACAGCGCCTCATGGACCGCGGCGTAGGTCGCCATGGCATCGGCTTTGAAAAGCGGATGAGCGGGCGGGATGACCAAGGCGAAGGTCCAATCGTCGAGGTGTGAGACGAGTCCGCCGCCGGTGCAGCGTCGGATTAGAGGGAGATTCGCCGGGACCAGGGCGCGATACTTAGCCCATGCCTGAGAGACGCCGAAGGTATAGCTCGGCTCGGACCACGCGAACGGGCGAAAGCGGACGCGATCGGGGGCAGGGTAGTGCTCCAGCAGCATCTGGTCGGCCGCCATGTTCACGACAGCGTCGGCAGCTTGGCGGGGCAGGACATCCATGCTCAGAAGTCTATGCCTTTTTCGAGACGACGCACGACCTTTCGGCCGGTCGCCTGCTCGTACCAGTCCTCGCTGCCCCGAGGGACGCGCAGCTGCGCCAATTGATCTTCGAAAGACTGGGCGGGCGTGCGCAGCTTGCCGGCGAGGGGATGAAGTCTGAGGCTGAGGTCGCGCGGCCGGGCGGCGGCGGCCGGAACTTCAGCCCGGGTGATCGGGCGCACGAGGCTATCGGCATCCAATCCGAAGTGACGGGCGATGCGGGCGCCGATCTCGTGGCGGCTCATGGCCTCGGTGCCGGCCCAGTGATAGAGTCCCGACAGGTTGTTCCGTTCGCAAAGCTCGATCGTCACGTCCGCGAGATTCGAGACCTCGACCGGTTGGCGGATCTCGTCGGTGAAGAGCGAAGCCGGCCGGCCTTCTTTCCAGGAGACGAAGAGCCTTTCGTGCAGACCCCGGTCGCCGCTCACGGAGTTGCCGATGATCGGCGAAGTGCGCAACACGGCGGCGTGCTCGCGGCCGTAGCGCAGGACTTCGACCTCGGCGGCCGCTTTGGTCTCTCCATAAAGATTGAGCGGCTTAGGTTGGTCGGTGGGCTGATAGTTGCCGGCGACGCCGTCGAAGACCGTGTCGGTGGAAAGGTGGACGAGTTTCGCACCCAAGTGGAAACAGAGCTGCGCCAGCTTCTTCGGGACTTCCGCGTTGAGCACTTGGGCGCGGGCGGGGTCGGCCTGGCAGGCTTCGATCGTCGGAAAGGCGGCGCAATGGACGACGGCGTGCGGGAACTCTTCGAGCACGAGGGCTTCGAGCGCGGCCTCGGCGCAGAGATCGAAGGCGCGGGCCTGCGCTACGCCCGGTACCACGGGCGCGCGGGAGCCGCCTAGCGCCAGCACCTCATGGCCGCGGCGCAAGGCGGCGAGGCAGACTTCGCGGCCAAGGAAACCGGAGGCCCCTGTGACGATGATCTTCATGTGCGTTCGTCTACCTGTCGCCCCCCTCGCTGGCAAGCGGGGAGGCGGCATGCGGACGCTTGCCTTGAGGGGATTCTCCCTCATGAGTGTTCCACACATGGCCACCTACGCCGACCTCGCCAATCGCCCTGTGCTGACTCAGCCCGTCTATGAGGCTGGTCGGCCCATCGAAGTCGTCGCCCGGGAGTTCGGGCTCGACCCGTCCGCCGTCATCAAGCTGGCATCGAATGAGAACCCCCTCGGCCCTTCGCCGCTGGGCCTGGCCGCCGCGCACAAGGCCCTTGATAACTGTCATCTCTACCCGGATGGCGGGTGCACCTTCCTCCGGGAGAAGCTTGCGAAGAAGTGGGCGCTCGAGCCGGGCAATTTCGTCATCGGCAACGGTTCCAACGAGGTGATGATCCTGCTCGCGCAGGCTTTCCTTCGTCCCGGCGACGAGGTCGTCTTCGGCTCGCAGGCGTTCATCGTCTACAAGCTCGCGACGATGCTCTTCGGCGCTACCCCGGTGGAAGTACCGATGCCCGGCTACCGTCATGACCTGAAGGCCATGCGTGCCGCGGTCACGCCTAAGACCCGAATCGTTTTCCTGGCCAGCCCCAATAATCCGACGGGTGGCACCGACGAGCCGGCCGATATTCTCGCCTTCGCCGCTTCGTTGCCGGAAGACGTCATCTTCTGTCTCGACGAAGCCTACACGGAATACCTCGAGGCGTCGGCTGATCTGCGCCCGCTGATGAAGTCCGGGCGCAAGGTGGTCCTGTCCCGCACTTTCTCCAAGGCCTATGGTCTCGCCGGCCTGCGCGTCGGTTACCTGATGGGTTCGACGGAAGTCTGCGGGCTGCTCAACCGCGTCCGCCAGCCCTTCAACGTCAACCTGCCGGCCTTGGCCGCCGCCGAGGCCGCCCTCGACGACGACGCTTTCGTGCGTCGCACCCGTGAGGTCAATGCCGCCGGTATCGCCCAGCTGTCCGCCGGTCTCAAGCAGCTCGGCTTCGCCTTCATCGACGGGAAGGCCAACTTCCTGGCGGCCCAGATTCCTAAGGCCGAGGAGGCCTTCACCACCTTGCAGAAGGCCGGCGTCATCATCCGTCCGCTCCGCGGTTACGGTATGACGGGCTGGCTCCGCCTCACCGTCGGCACCGAAGCCCAGAACGCCCGGCTGCTTGCCGAGCTCGCCAAGCTGTCCTGATCATGGATTTCGACGAAGCCGTCCGCCTCATCCGCTTGAAGGATGCCCGCTATCAGCCGCAGGCCTATGACGTCGTACGTCTCGGTCTCGACCACGCCCAGAAGATCGTCCACGGCGAACCCAAGAAGGGGAAGAGCATCGTGAACCGCCATGTCTCGGGCCCGCAGCTGCTCGAGGGTTTCCGTCAGCATGTGCTCGAGACCTACGGGCCGATGTCGTATCCCTTGCTCCATAACTGGGGCCTGCGCAAGTCCGTCGACGTCGGCAACGTGGTCTTCAATATCATCGACACGGGTCTGTTCGGCCGTTCCGAGGAAGATAACCTCGAGGACTTCAAGGACGTCTACGACTTCAAGGACGTCTTCCAGCGTCCGTACGAGCCGAAGGCGAACTGATCAGGCGTTGACGAAGCTGATCGCGCGGACCTCCTGGCAGCCGCGCAGGAGTCGGATCTTCGCCAGCATGGCGCGTTCATGGAAGCGGATCTCCGACTTCACGACGGAGTTCTCGCATTGCACCACGAGTTTGCCGCCTTCGAGCACGCGGAGCGGGGCAGACCGTTTCGCCAGCTTCAACGGCAGGAGTTCCAGCCAGTGCGCGACGATGGCCGTCTCGGGCACGGGCTTGTCCAAGCGCAGCTTCTTGAAGGCGTCCTGCACCGCATCGTCGATCGTCTTGAGCGGTCGGTCGCTGGAACGTCCGCGGTCTTCCGGCAGGCCGCGTAGGTTGGCGAGGAGGTTCTGGACGGTGCGCGAGAACTTGCCCTTGAGCTTTCCTTCGGTGAGCAGGGCGCGGACCGCGTAGGGTGCCTCGGAGATGCGTTCGTTGCGCAGGCAGCGTTCAGGCGCGTGCGCTCCGCCCACGACCACGCCGGTCGCGCCGGCGTCGCGGGCGCCTTCGCCGTCCTCGGTCGGGCTATCTCCGAAATGAACCAGGCCGGAGACCGCGCCGCCCAAGGAGCGTGCGGCCTGGCCGAAAGCGCGGGCATCTGGCTTCGCGTAACCGGTTTCCTCTGAAAGGAAGACGCCGTCGAGATGCTTCATGAGCCCGTGTCCTTCGAGGACCTTGCGCATCCGCGCGTCCGCGTTCGAAAGCACGCCGACCCGGACGCCGAGGAAGCGGATCGCCGAGATGGCTTGCAGGGTGCCCGGGGCGAGTCGCCAGGCTTCGGGCTTGGCGAAGGCCTCCCAACACGACTGGAAGACCAGCTCGGTCTTGGACGAGGGGAGCGCGGGGCCGAAGCAGCGTTGGACGACTTCCCGCCAGAAGACCTCAGGCTTGGCGTTCTTCGGTCCGCCTTTGAACGCCAACGGGAAGGCCGCATCCAAGACGGCGGCTTCGATCTCGACGCCATGGGCTTTGGCGCACGCGGCATACACCGCCCCCACCGAGGGGTGCGGGAAGAGCAGGGTGCCTGCGAGGTCGAACGTGACGGCTTGGACTCGGGCCATGGAGGGAGAGGGGACCTCCGCTAGGCGCAAAGGTCAACCCGTCCCATCATGTCCCTGCTGGACGCGGGGCGAGAACGGGTAATAAACAAGTTATGCACCGATTCAGGCAGACGACCCTCCGCTTTCTGGGCTGCCTTGCGCTCGGTCTGGCCGGCTGCGCCGGTCCGGACGCCCCGCCTGTCCTGGTGCGAAGCGTCTACGTCGAGGAAGTCACCCGCGCCCCCTCGCCAGCCCTGGCCCTTTGCGGCGACGTCATCCATGACACCTCGGTTCGGGTGCTCCAGTCCCGCGGATATGTGGCGGCCACTGAGCGCGCCGGCGCGGATGCGATCCTGTACGCTGTGTGGTTCGCGCATTCGGTGAGACCCGGCCTGCTCGTCGGCAAGGTTTCGCTTCGCCTGACTTTGGTGGACCGGAGCGGCAGAGTGCTGGACTCGTTTGACGCGATCTCGGATCAGCAAGCCAGTTTCCTGTCCAAGGAGCGAATCGCCGACCTTGTTCGTGATCAGCTAGAGAAGCTCGGACGTTGAAGCCTTACTTGCGTGTGGCGATCCGGGACTTGATCTCGGCCACCAGCTTCTCGGTCTCAGGCATCGCCACGCCGGCCGCTTGTCCGCGTCGGAGGGGTTCGCCCCAGATGCCTTCGACTTCGACGTCCCGACCTTCGACGAAATCGATGAGGCTGGACGGACGATAAGGTCCCATGCCGACGGTGACGACGAACTGACGCTTGATATGGGTGTCTTCGAAACCATGTCCGCGGGCGACGGCCGCCGCTTGGACTTCTTTCATCAGTAAGTAAGCACGCTCGTTGAGCGCGGGGTCGGCGAGAATGAGGTCCGTCGTGATGCTACCGCCGGCGATGGCGAGTCCGTTGAAGGGGATGTTCCAGCAGAGCTTCTTCCACAGCACGGCTTCCAGCGAGGCTTCGGCCTGACAGTCGACCCCGGCGGCGGCGAAAATCGCGACGCAATGTTCGACGGCGGGGTTGATCGGCCCGGCGGCGGCGGCCATGCGGACATAGCCGGCGAGCGTGGTGTCGATGACGGCCGGAGCCAACCGATTGATGCAGACGAAGCAGAGTCCGGCCACGATGCGTTCGGCAGGCAGGAGTTGCGCGAGGGCTTCGACGTTGCCCATGCCATTTTGCAGGGTCACGACGAGGGTGGCCGGACCAAGCAAAGGGCCGAGGAGTCCCGGCAGGGCGGCGTTGGAGGTGGACTTGAGCGTCACCACGACCAGGTCGCAGGGCCCGATCGAGGCGGCTTCCGGCGTGGCTGAGGCGACGCGCACGATGCGTTGCGTTCCTTTATTCCGGAGGGTCAGTCCGTCACGGTTGATCACTTCGTGGTCGCTGCGGGCGAGACAATGGACCTCATGGCCGGCTTCGGTTAACAAGCCGGCATACCAACCACCGAGGGCTCCGGTTCCGACGATGGCGATCTTCATGCGCGGCCGAGCGGGCGACGGACCGAAGTGTGCCGGGCTTCGGCCAGCTTCGCCGGATAATCGAGGGTGAAGTGCAAGCCGCGGCTTTCCCGACGCTGCAGCGCGCAGTCGATGATGAGTTCGGCGACTTGGATCAGGTTGCGTAGCTCCAGTAGGCGAGGTTCGACGCGGAAATTCCAATAGTACTCGCGGACTTCGTCGGACAAGGTCCCGATGCGGGTGCGGGCGCGCTGCAGGCGCTTCGTCGAACGGACGATGCCGACATAATCCCACATCGTGCGGCGGAGCTCATCCCAATTGTGGGTCAGCACGACGCGTTCATCGGGATCGCCGGCCGAACCGTCGATCCAGGCCGGCAGGGCGCCGGCGGGTGGCGTCGACCGAAGGATCTCCTCGTGGGCCGCGGCCGCGCCGTCATGGGCCAGGACGACCGCTTCGAGCAGGGAGTTCGAAGCCAGGCGGTTGGCGCCATGCAGGCCCGTGCAGGCGACTTCGCCGACCGCGAAGAGGCCGGCTAGGGTGGTCTGGCCCTTCAGGTCCGTGGCGACGCCCCCGCAGAGGTAATGCGCGGCGGGCACCACGGGCACGGGCTCGGTGGCGAGGTCGAAGCCCGCCTTGCGGCAGGTCTCGTAGATGTGCGGGAAACGTTCAGGCAGGTGGCCCTTGGCGACCTGCGTGGCGTCGAGCAGCACGTGAGGCACGCCATCCTTCTTCATCACGGAATCGATCGCGCGGGCGACGATGTCACGGGGCGCGAGGTCGCCGAGCGGATGGAAGTCCTTCATGAACGGCCGCAAGGAGAGGTCGCGCAGGATCGCGCCTTCGCCGCGCACGGCTTCGGAGATCAAGGCGCGGCCGCCATCCGGCGCCTTCAGGGCCGTCGGATGGAACTGCACCATCTCCATGTCGCGGACTTCGGCGCCCGCACGGTAGGCCATCGCGATGCCGTCGCCGGTGGCGATGTCGGGGTTGGTCGTGAACTGGTAGACCTGGCCGGTTCCGCCCGTCGCCAGCACCACCGTCGCGGCGGAGAGGGTTTCGACCCGGCCTGCCTGGGTGTTCAATACGTGCAGGCCGAGCACACGGTCTTCGTTGGCCCCGATCGGGCAGAGACCCAGCTTGGCCCGCGTGATCAGATCGATCGCGAGGTGATGCTCCAGCATCTTCACCTTAGGCGAGCGCGCGATGGCCCGCAGGAGAGCTGACTCGATGGCCCGGCCCGTCATGTCGCGCGCATGGAGAATGCGACGCTTCGAGTGGCCGCCTTCGCGGCCGAGGTCGGGACGGCCGTCGACGCCGTTTTCAAATTGTACGCCCCAGGCGATGAGTTCGGCGACCCGGGCCGGGCCGGCTTCGATGATATGACGGACACTCGCGAGGTCGCAGAGGCCGTCCCCGGCGGTGAGCGTGTCTTGGACGTGGCTGGCGAAGTCGTCGGTCTGGTCGGTCACGCAGGCGATGCCGCCTTGGGCCCAATTCGTGTTCGACTCGGAACTGGTCTTCTTCGTGACGATCGCGACGGCATGTCCGCGTTCGGCCAGGTTGAGCGCGAAACTCAACCCCCCGATGCCGCTGCCGACGATGATTGCCTCGAAATGGGTCGCCATTGAGGGTTTAACCTAGGCTTAGGGTGGGGGTGAACAAGCGGATTTGACTGTCCACAGGGGAGTCCGTAGCCCTGTTTCGTGGAATTATTCGTCATATTGGCCTGCTGGGCGACCATCGGTGTTTTCGAGCTCTCGGAAATGGCGCTGGTGTCGTCCAACCGTCGCCGCCTGACCCGCCTAGCCGAGGATGGCAGCAAGGGCGCCAAGGCGGCCCTGGAGCTGCTGGCGAACCCTTCCAAGTTCCTTTCCACCGTCCAGGTCGGTCTGACCTTCGGTAGCATCATCGCCGCCACCTTTGGCGGGGCGCCCATCGCCGCCGCCCTCCAGCCTCATCTCGAAGCCAGTTCCTTCGCCTGGCTGCACGACAACGCCGCCAATCTCTCCCGGATGGGCGTCTCCTTCGTGATCGGCTCGCTGACCATCATCTGTGCGGAGATCGTGCCCAAGCGCCTCGGTCTTTCGAATCCGGAAGGATTGGCGGTCATGTTATCCCGTCCGATGATGATGGTTTCTTTGCTGGCCTCGCCGCTGGTGAGCACGCTCGGCTTCTTCGCCGACATCATCCTGCGTCTCTTCGGTCGGAAGCGTACGCCTGAGGACACGATGTCCGAAGACGAGCTGCGCATGATGGTCGACCAGGGCATGGCCTCCGGCGTCCTGCACGCCGCGGAACACCGCATGGTGCATGGCGCCTTATCGCTCGACCTCATCACCGCCGAACGCCTGATGACGCCCAGCAACCGCGTCGTCTGGCTCAACTTGGACGACTCCGACGAAGTCAACTGGCGTAAGGTCGTCGCCTCGGGTCACACTTGGTTCCCGGTCTTCCGCGGCTCGCCGGATCGTCCGCTCGGGGTGGTCTCCGTGAAGCGCCTCTGGGCGAACCTGTCCTTGGCCGGCAGCGCCTCGATCAAGGACCTCCTGACCGAGCCGCCGACCGTACCGCCCCAGTGCACCGGCACGCATCTGCTCGAGAAGTTCCGTAAGGACAAGATCCACATCGCCCTCGTGACCGACGAGTTCGGCCGGGTCCGCGGCGTCGTCTCGCTGAATGATGTCTTGGAATCCGTCGTCGGCGAACTCCCCAACGAAGGCTCGCCCGTCGCGCAGCCGAAGCCGATCCGCCGTCGCGAAGACGGCAGCTGGATCGTCGACGCGATCGTGACCTTGGATGATTTCCGCGAGGCGACCGGCATCGTCGGCCGTTTCCCGGGCGAGGGCACCGGTCGCTTCACGGCCATCTCCGGCTTCCTCATGCGCACGCTTGGTCGTATCCCCAACGAGGGTGACCGCGTCGAGGCCTTAGGTCATATCTTCGAGGTCGTCGACATGGACGGCCATCGCCTGGACAAGATCCTGGTGATGCCGAAGGCGGTGCCGCCGACCGTCGCTTAAAGCCGCACGGGCAGGCCGGCGGCACGCAGGTGCTCCTTGGCCTGGCGGACGGTGTAGGTGCCGAAGTGGAAGATGCTCGCGGCGAGCACCGCGCTGGCGCCGCCTTGCTTCAGGACGTCGGCCATGTGGTCCAAGTTGCCCGCGCCGCCGGAGGCGATGACGGGAACTTCCACCGCGGAAGAGACGGCGTGGTTCAGAGGGATGTCGTAACCGGCGGCCGTGCCGTCGCGATCCATGCTGGTGAGCAGGATCTCGCCGGCGCCGAGGGAGTGGGCCTGCTTGGCCCAGGCGATGGCATCTAGGCCCGTCGGGTTGCGGCCACCGTGCGTGAAGACTTCCCATTTGCCTGGACCGACGTTCTTGGCGTCGATCGCCACCACGATGCACTGGCTGCCGAACTTGCGGGCGGCTTCCTTGACGAGCGCCGGATCCTTGATGGCCGAAGTGTTGAGGGAGACCTTGTCGGCGCCGGCGTTAAGCATCGTCCGGATGTCCTCGACGGAACGGAGACCGCCGCCGACCGTGAGCGGCATGAAGACCTGGTCGGCGGTGCGTTCCACGACGTCGACCATGGTGCGACGTTCGTCACTCGAGGCCGTGATATCGAGGAAGACGAGCTCGTCGGCGCCTTGCTTCTCGTAGGCCGCGGCGACCGCGACGGGGTCGCCGGCGTCGCGCAGCTCTTCGAACTTCACCCCCTTGACCACGCGGCCGCCATGGACGTCGAGACAGGGGATGATGCGGACGGAGAGCATGGAAGAAGCAGAGGGGTAGGGCGAAGGCGACCGGAGGTTAAGCCTAAACTACTCCAGGACGACCGTCACCGGCCCGTCATTCACGAGTTCGACCCGCATGTCCGCTCCGAACACGCCCGTCGGCACGGTTCGTCCGAGGTGCGTCGAAAGTTCCGCGACGAAAAGGTCGAACAAGGGACGCGCGACTTCGGGGCGGGCGGCGCCATTGAACGAGGGGCGGTTACCTTTGGAGAAGTCCGCCAGCAGCGTGAACTGGCTGACCGCAAGGGCTTCGCCGCCGGCATCGCGCAGATTCACGCCCATCTTGCCTTGGCTGTCGGGCATCAGGCGGGCCTTCGCCACGTCGGCGGCGAGGCGGCGGACGGTCGACTCGTCGTCGCCGGCGGCGATGCCCACGAGGAGCAGATAGCCGAGCCCGATCGAACCGCAGGTGACCCCGTCGACGCTCACGGAGGCGCTCAGGACACGTTGCAGGACGACCTTCATCCTCAGATCAGCGCCTCGAGGATCGTACGGAGCTTCATCTCCGTCTCGGTGGCCTCCGCGCCCGGGTCGGAGCCCGCGACGATGCCGGCGCCGGCGAAGGCGCGGGCCGAGGAGCCTTTCAGGCGGGCGCAACGGAGGGCGACGAAGAGTTTGCCCGACTGACCATCCGAGCGGACCCAGCCGACGGCGCCGGTATAGAGGCCCCGCTGATGGGGTTCAAATCCTGGGATGAAGGGCAGGGCGAGGGCGCGCGGCTTGCCGCCGACCGCTGGCGTCGGATGGAGCTCGCCGGCGACTTCAAGGAATCGTCGGTCCGCCGGCATGGTGCCTTCGATGGGCGTGCGGAGGTGCATCACGTTGCCAAGGCGGAGGAGTTCGGCGTTGCGCGAGGTCGCGGCGAGGACGCCGACCATGCGCAATCGACGCAGGATGGAAGCGGTGACCGCCGTATGCTCGCGGCGATCCTTGTCACTCGTCAGCAAGGCCTCGGCGAGCGAGGCGTCTTCGGAAGCCGATTCGCCGCGACGGGTCGTCCCCGCCACGGATTCGGAACGGACGGCTCCGTCGAACAAGGAGAGCAAAGTCTCGGGCGTTGAACCGACCAGACAGCCTTCGTCCTCGTCGACGAGGAAGGTGTGACACTGCGGGTTTCCTCGACGGAGGCGGTGCAGCGTCGCGTAGGCGCTGAAAGGTTCGCTCCGACGCCAGTCGAAGGCTCGTGATAGCACGATCTTCTCGAAAGAGCCTTCCCGGATCAGTTCGGTGGCGCGAAGTACCGCCGACGGGAACCAAGCACCGCCGACTTCCGACAAGACCGTCGGAACCGGCGCGCGGGGCGACGGCGGGGTAGAGCGGTAACTGAAACGACGGAAACCATCGGCCCGGACCGCGAGGCGGGCGGCGCAGCCGGGGCCGGCCGGTTCGACGAGCGTGACCGTGGTCACGCCGTCTTCACTGACGACCTGCCAGCCGGGAAGGAACATCCTGGCTTCGGCTCCATCCTGATCGGTGCCGGGGTAGAACGGAAAGGTCGCGATGACTCGCGGGCGCGCGCCGACACAAGTCAGGCTGGCATCAAGCTCCTTCAGCCAATCATCGGCGCCGGCGAAGCGACGCTCTCCTCGGCCGCGCCATTGACGCACGGGGGCGCCGGCGGCATGGGATCGCCGACGGGAAGGGTTTTCGAAGTACCCACGCGGAGCCGGCTCATCGAGGGTCTCCAGGACCGCCAGCGGGTCGAGCTCCGCGACTTCGAACTCATAGGCGACGAAACCATTTTCCACGGCGCGAGCCTCCGCTTTGGCCAAGAGGTCGGCCTCATCGAGGATCTTGACAGGTTCCATATCCGGAAGGTTAGGCCATTGTCACCCGATGTCCAATCAGGCGGGCGGAGTTTCTTTCGGCGCCTCGATCGGCGGGAAAAGGATGCATTTTTCAGCGACTTTCGCGCCCGTGCAGACGGACGACCAGCTCAATTGGCCCTCGAAAGTCGTGGCCACCGGTCGGCCGATGTTCGTGAGCAGCTTGTCGCAGGTCGCCGGCATCACCGGGGTGAGCAACGTGCCGACGAGGCGGAGGCCCTCGGCGACGTGCGCCAGGCAGGAGTCGAGGCGTGCGCGGTCGGCGGCGTCGGCGGACTTCGCGAGCTTCCACGGCGCGCGGGCTTCGATGTAGGCGTTCATCGCGCTGATGAAGACCCAGAGCGCTTCAAGGGCGTGGCTGACCTGATAGTCGGCGAAGGCTTCCGCGTATTTCTTCACGCTGTCGTCCCAGAGGCGACGGAGGTTCTGTTCGAGTTCCTCGTCGGCGGCCGCGGCCGGGATGGCCCCGCCGTAGTTACGGCCCACCATGTTGAGCAGACGGTTGACGAGGTTGCCGAGGTTGTTACCCAGGTCGGCTTTGTAGCGGTTCTCGAAAGTCTGCGTCGAGAAGTCCGCGTCCTGACCGACCACCATCTCCCGGCAAAGGTAGAAGCGGAAGGCGTCGGCCCCGTGCGAAGCGACGAAACCGAGGGTGTCGGCGGCGTTGCCGGCGGACTTCGAAGCCTTCTGATTGTTGACCGTCCACCAACCGTGGACGAGCAGCTGGCGCGGCGGCTCGATGCCGAGGGCCTTGAGCATGCAGGGCCAATAGACCGCGTGGGGAGGCGAAAGGATGTCCTTGCCGATGACATGCACGTCGGCGGGCCAGAGGCCTTTATCCGCGACGGCGGAATAATAATTGGTCAGGGCGTCGAACCAGACGTAGGTGACGAAGGCGGGGTCGAAAGGCAGCTCGATGCCCCAGGTCAGCCGGGTCTTCGGGCGGGAGATGCACAGGTCGTTCATCGGTTCCTTGAGGAACTCGAGGACTTGGTTCTGGCGGAAGCGCGGCGTGATGAAGTCCGGGTGCGCGCGGAGGTGCTCGACCAGCCAGGGCTGGAACTGCGTCAGCTTGAAATAATAATTCTCTTCGGTCGTCTGGGTGACCTCACCGTAGATCTCCGGCCAGGAGCCGTCCGGCGACCGGTCCTTGTCCGTGAGGAATTGTTCCTGCCGGGTCGAATACCAGTCGGTCTTCTGACCTTTGTAGATGAGGCCTTGGTCGAACAGCTTCTGGAGGAACTGTTGGACGACCTTCTTGTGACGAGGTTCGGTCGTGCGGATGTAGTCGTCGTGCGAGATGTTGAGATCGCCCAGCATGCCTTGGAAGACCGCGGCGATCTCATCGACGAGGGCCTGCGGTTCGACTCCGCGCTTGAGCGCGGTCTGCTGGACCTTCTGGCCATGTTCGTCGAGCCCGGTGAGGAAGTGCACCTTGCGGCCGCTCATCCGCATATGGCGGGAGATCACGTCGGAGAGGACTTTCTCGTAGGCATGGCCGAGGTGCGGCGAGCCGTTGGCGTAGTCGATGGCCGTGGTGATGTAGAACGGACTGGGCATGAAAAGATACCCTAGGGAGATAGGGCAGGGGCAGGGGGCAGGACAACCCCGAAGGCTGGAGAGACGGGTAAACCGCCCTCAGATCGCGTCGCCGGCCCGGACGACGTGAGGCTGGTAGGCGATCTCGAAAGCGTAGCTCATGCCGGCGCGCAGGGGCATGGACTTGTCGCGCTGCAATGTCTGGTAGAAGTGGACCTTGCCCCAGCAGGAACGGTGCTTGGGGTTGTCGCTGACGACCTTGGTCTCGGCCCAAGAGGCGTGGAAATCGTCTTTGATGACTTCGCAGCGGTGCGACTCAGCGCCCAGGACCAGGGCGTTGCCGGGGGTCATGCGGGAGTGGGTCGCGGCGATCGGGAGGACCAGGCGGAACTCCTCGAGCATGACGGCCGCCTTGGCGGTCAGGGTGAAGCGCCCGACGATGCGGCCGCCGTTGAATTCCCAATCGACCTTGAGGGAGGCGACGTTGGCGGAGACCTTCTCGTCGCGGTCGATGAGGTCGGGCTGCTCGTAGCGGAAATGATAGGTCCCGGCCTTGGTGCCCATGGCCACCTGGGCGTTCTTGCCATAGAACGAAGGCGTGTAGACCTTGCCGCCGATGGTGAACTCAGGAATGAACGGAGTCGTGGACTGGTTGGAGGGCCAGTCGAAGACGCCCGGCATGTGCGGGAAGGCGAGCGAGTCGGAGAAGCGATGCGAGCCAGAGGAGACCAACGGCAGGATCACATGCAGGCCGGAGGCGGGATCCTGATACGAGAGCAGTCCCTGCTCCTTGCGCGGAGACTTGTCGAAAGAGAAGAAGCGGCAGACCGGGAGGCGGCTGGCCGGCTTGACGACATCCATTGAGCCGCCGATCGTCTTGGCGAGGCGAGACCACTGCGAAAGGTAGCGGGCGGCGTCGAAGTTCGCCATGCGCGTGGTGTGACCCGGGATGGTGTCGCGTTCGCCGTCGCGGATCACGATGACGCCGTGCTCGGCGTCGAAGAAAGTCGTGAAGAAGTGGGCGTACAGGCGACGCACGAGGTCGCGGGCGTGGGCTTCCTTGTCGACCGGCACCCAGCGGTCCCGGAGGGCCTGCAGGAGCAAGGTGATGCAGTGCATCTGGCCGTAGGCGCCGATGCCGCGGCCGTAGCTCCAGCCGAGGCCGTCTTCGCGTACGGTGTCCATGATCACGCGCAGATACTTCTCGGCGAGGCCGCGGAGCTTCGGCAGCTTGGCGTCGCGGACCTGGATGTTCGCGTGCAGCTGCAGGGATTGGCGGACGAAGATCAGCGAGACGACGCCGTAGAGGTCGAAGGCGCCGCCGAAGTTGTCGGCGTTCGCGGCCTTGGACGCTTCGTCGTGGAAGCCGCCGGTCGAGGCCGCGGTGATGCGGTCCATGAAGCGGTCGACGAGCGCGCCGGTCTCGTCTTTCTTGGTCAGGCCGAAGGAGAAGCGGCAGACGGCCTTGGCGATGTCGAAGGCCTGGACGTGGTCGTGGTGGTCGTGCTCGACGGCGAGACGTTCGTCGATGAGGGCGCGGGTCGGCTCGTCGAGCATTTCCCAGACAGGGTTACGTTCGCGGGTAGGTCCGAAGGCCAGGAGGCCGAGGCAGGCGAAGGCCATGCCGTTGTCGGAGCCTTGGCTGATGCGGACCTGCGCGGTGATGGTCCGGGCGACGATCTCGGCGATGTTCTGGCGGTCCATCGTGAGTTCGCCCGTGGCGCGGAAATACTCCCCGAAGGCCAGGGCGGCGTGACCGGGTTCGTCGGCGCGGGAGACCTCGCCTTCGACGGGCACGACAGTGCCGTCAGGAGCGAGGGAATTGAAGTTGAGTTTGAGGAGGGCCTTGGTCTGGTCCAGGCACTGGCTCGCGAAATTCTGCATGCGAAAGGTTGGGATTGGGGCAGGGTACCCCCTCAGTCAATGACAGTTCGTAAAAAA
>CAXNHL010000012.1:0-15790 GCA_964202105.1 Opitutales bacterium
CCTAACGGTTGCGGCAAGAGCACCACCTTGAAGATCGTCCTCGGGCTGGTGTCCGCCACCGCCGGCGAAGTCAGCATCCTGGGCTGCCCCTCGGCCACGCCGGAAGCGCGTCGCCGGACCGGCTTCCTCCCTGAGGCGCCCTATTTCCATAAGTTCCTGACCGGCCGCGAACTCGTCCGCTATTGCGCTCAGCTCAGCGGCGTGGCGTCCGCCGACGTGGCTGCGGCCGTCGAAGACGCGCTCGGCCTGGCGGCGATGACCGAGGCGGCCGACCGACCGATCGGCACCTACTCCAAAGGGATGCTGCAACGCATCGGCTTCGCTCAGGCGGTCGTGCACGATCCGGAACTCGTCATCCTCGACGAGCCCACCGCCGGCGTCGACCCCGTCGGCTCCGCCGCGATCGGTCGGATGATCCACGCCATGCGTGCCAAGGGTAAGACCATCGTCCTGTGCTCGCACCTGCTCGGCCAAGTCGAGCAGGTCTGCGACCGCGTCGCCATCATGGACCGAGGCAAACTCGTGCTCGAAGGCCGCGTCGACGACGTCTTGTCCCGGCGCGACCGACATGTGCTGACGGTCGAAGCGATGACGCCCGCCGCGCGGGAAGCCGCCGAAGCGGCCTTAGCCGCCCACGGCGCCGTGGTGACCTCCGTCACGCACCCACGGCGCTCCCTGGAAGACCTCTTCCGCGAACTCGTCACCGGCAGCCGCGACGCCTGAACCGCCATGCAAGCCTCCTTCCAACGCGTCTCCTGGATCGCCCGGGTCACTTTCCTCGAGGCGGTCCGGCAACGCTTCTTCGCCTTCCTGCTCATCCTCGGCGCGGCGATGGCGCTGTCCTCGGTCTCTTTCCGGGTCCTGGATTTCGGCCATGGCGAGCTTAAGTTCATCGCCGACTTCGGATTCGGCGGGATGTTCCTCTTCGGCTCGGTGCTCGCCGTCGTGATGACCGCGCAGCTCTTCTTCAGCGAGATGGATAATAAGACGGCCCTCACTTTGCTCGCCAAGCCTTTGGGCCGGGGTGAGTTCCTCCTCGGTAAGTTCGCCGGGGCCTGGGCCGTCCTCGGCGTCTTCGTGGCCGTGCTCTCGGTGCTCCTCGGTGTCGTCCTCTGGGCGCGTGAGCAGGAACTCCTGCTGCTCGCGGAGCAGTCCGGCAAAGTCCCGCCGACTTTCAGCGCGTCGGGTCTCGCCCAGTTCGCCCTGCTGCAGTGGCTGCGCCTTGGGGTCGTCGCCTCCATCGTCCTCGCCATCTCGGCCGTCGCCCGGACTTTCCTTTACGCCGTCGTCGTCGGCGCCCTGGCGGTCGTCGCCGGTCAGTTGCAGTGGATCGCGCAGGATGCGATCCTGAAGCCTAGCGAGTCGCCTGCCTACGAGGCCGTGCTCTGGCTGACGAGCCGGCTCCTGCCGAACCTCCAGCAGTTCAACATCGGTGACGCCTTGGTCCTGAGCTCGGCCGGCGTCGAGTCCGGCGCCGTCCTGGCGGTCGCGCTGGCGGGCGCCGCTTACATGGCCGCCTACGTGTTCCTCGGGGCGCTTCTCTTCAAACGGAGGGAAATCTGATGCGCCGGCTCGCGCCCTGGTTGTGCGCCTTCGTCGCGCTGTTCGCCGCCGGCACGATGGCGGAGTATGCCTGGCGTGGCGTCCGACCGCATATCCCGGAGATCGGGCGCAAGGAACTCGAACCGACCCTCGGGCAGGGCGTGCTGCTCGGCATCCTCGGTGGCCTGCGCACCGTCGTCGCCGACCTTACTTGGATCCGCAGTTACGTCCTATGGGAACGTCGCGACCGCGCCGGCTGCGAGGCCCTCATGCGCGCCGCCTGCGCCCTTGATCCGCATTCCCGCTATTTCTGGGAGAACACCGGTTATGCCGTCGGCTTCGATCTCGCCCACTGGGAAATCCGGCGGCGCGGAGGGTACGCCAAGGTCCCGGCCGAGACCCAAGAGCGGCTCTTCCATGCCTATGCTCGCAGGGGTATCGAGATCCTGGAAGAGGGCCGTCGGCATGCCAAGACCACCACACCCTTGCTGTTGTGCGCCGCCCAGCTCGCAGAGATCAAGCTGAAGGATCATCGTCTGGCCGCCTCCTACTATCAGACCGCCGCCGAGGCGCCGGACGCCCCTTGGTACGCCGCGCGGATCTGCGCGCAGACGCTTTGGGAGGATGGCAGGAGGGAGGAAGCTTACCGATGGCTCAGGCAGTATTGGCTGACGCGCATGCTACCCAAGGAAGACGGTTTCCCTGATGATCTGCAGCGACTGCGCACGATGGAGCAGGTGCTAGGCGTGAAGCCCGAGCTCAGGATTCCCCGGCAGGCCTGGGAGCGTTGATCAGAACGGCTCGTCGGACTTCTTCTCCGCTGGCGCGCCCTTGGCGACGCGGGGCTTGCGGGGAGGGAACTCGAACCACCAGCCTTTTTCCTTGTCGGCCACGAGGAAGGCTTCGAATGAACGCTTGGTGCGATTGGAGACGAACTTCTTGAGCCCCATCTTGCCCTCGTTGAGGAGTTTGCGGACGTCGTCCGCCGAGATCGGGCATTTGAGCATCTCGGCGTTAAGGCTGAATGTCTTCTTGGCGCCCGCTTCCTGGGCCTTGTGCGGGCAGACGCGGTAACCGGCGGTCGGGGTATGCTGGACGGGTAGCCCGCTGACGGGGCAGGGGCCAAGGATGGGCCACTCTGCATCGAACGCGTCAGGGTTGCCATCCGCTCCGTCGCGGGGAGGGAAATACAGGACGGCCTTCAGTTTGCCGCTGGGAGCCTTGGGCTTGGTCTTGCGCGGGGCCTTGGCCGGGACGGTCTCTTCGCCTTCGGCGGCGGGTGCGGCCTCCGTCTTCGCTTCGGCGTCACGGGGCTTGATGGTGTCCGGGTCGACGAGGTCGATGTAGCCCGTGAAATTCTTGCCCGACTTCATCGAGCGGAAGTCGGAGAACGGACCGATGCGACGTTTCTCGACCAGTTCGGCGACCTCGGCTGGCGTGATCTTGTGGCCGTTCATCTCCGCGTAGATCACCATCTTGGGGCGATCCGTGGCGCCGACCTTGTCCTGGGAGAGATACTTGATGCCGTCGGTGAGTATCGGCAGGCCGTCGGTCGGGGAGAGTACTCGCGGCGAAAGTTCGGCCGAGGGCAACGGCGTCGTCACGTCTTCGAGCATTTTTCCGACCTGCTTCTTGATGTCGTCGATGAACTCGGGCGACGAGAACTCGCCGTGTTCGATCTGCTTGAGTTTATATTCCCATTCACCGGTCAGTTGGGGCTCGACGAGGAAGGACATGTTCTCGCAGGTCTGGGTCAGGAACTGGTGCAGTTGGAAGGCTTTGCCTTGGGGGACGAGTTCCTTGCCCTCGCGCTCAATATAGGTCTTAGCCAGCAGTTCTTCGATGGTGGCAGCGCGGGTGGCGGGGGTGCCGAGTCCGCGTTCTTTCATCGCCTCGGCGAGGGCTTCGTCGTCGACGAGCTTGCCGGCGTTCTCCATCGCTCCGAGGAGCGAGGCTTCGTTGTAGCGGGCCGGCGGCTTGGTGGCGTCTTCCTTGACGTCGACGCCGCGGACCTTGGCCTGGGCGGGCGAACCGTCGGCGGCGGCAAGGGCGGGCAGACTGGCGGCGCCTTCCTTGTCCTTGTCTTCCTCGGCTTCGGCTTCCTGGCCCCAGACCGCGCGCCAACCGGCGACGACGAGGACCTTGCCGGTGGTGCGGAAGTGATGCGGGCCGACGGTCGTGGTGCGGACGGTCTCCTCGAACTCGGCCATCGGGAAGAAGACGCCGACGAAACGACGGACGACGAGGTCGTAAATCTTCTGTTCGACGTCGGTGAGGCCGTGCGGGACGGTGCCGGTCGGGACGATGGCGAAGTGGTCGCTGACCTTCTTGTTGTCGAAGACGCGGCGGCCGGCGGCATCGACCCAGCCGGCGCGCAGCGCTTCCTTGGCGAAGACGCCGGCCGGGTGCGCGCCCTCGAGGGATTGCAAGGCAGCCTTGGCGTTGGGCAGGTAATCCTCCGGGAGATACTGGGAGTCGGTTCGCGGGTAGGTCAGCGCCTTGTGCTTCTCGTAAAGGGCCTGGGCGACGCCGAGGGTAGTCTTGGCCGAGAAGCCGAAACGACGATTACCTTCTCGCTGGAGGGTCGTGAGGTCGAAGAGGCGCGGGGCGCTTTCCTTCTTGGGCTTGCGTTCGTCGGAGACGACGCCGACGCCGAGCTTGAGCGACTCTTCGGCCACCTGGCGGGCCTGGGCTTCGTCGTAGAAGCGTTCGGCTTCCTTGCGGTCGGTCACGCCGGGGACCTGGGCGGCGCCGCGGTAGCCCCCTTGGGTGATGCCGAAGTCTCCTTCGATCTTCCAAAAGGTCTTGGGTACGAAATTACGGATCTCGAACTCGCGCTTGACGATCAGCATGAGCGTCGGGGTCTGCACGCGTCCGACCGAGAAGACCTCGCGCTTGGCTCCACCGATGCGGATCGTCCCTCCGCGGCTGCCGTTCATGCCGACCAGCCAGTCAGCCTGGGAGCGGCTGATCGCGGAACCCAGGAGGCCGGCCTTGGCCGATTCGGTGAGCAGGTTGGCGAAGGATTCGGAAATCGCCGTATTGGTCATGCTGGTCAGCCAGAGCCGGCGAACCGGCAGCTTGCAGCGGGCGAGCTGGTAGATGTAGTGGAAGATGAGCTCGCCTTCGCGGCCGGCATCGCACGCATTGACAACCGTTCCGACGTCCTCGCGACCAAGGAGCTTCTTGAGGAGTTTGTAGCGGTCGCCGTTGTTGCGCTCGCTGATCACTACCTTCAGGATGTCAGGGCTGGCCGTGCCGTCGAACTTCTCGGGCAGCATTGGCAGGTCTTTCAGCACCCAGCGCTTCCACTTTGGGTCGAGATCCTCGGGGTCCTTTAGGCGGACGATGTGACCGATGGAAGAGCTGATGACCCACTGGTCGTTCTCGAAGTAGTCGCTGGTGGCCTTGGGCACCTTGAGCACCTTCGCCAGATCGGCCGCGACGGACGGCTTCTCGGCGATGACGAGGGTCTTCGAGCCGGCGGGAGCGGAGGCTTCGGAGGAGGACTTGGAGGACTTCTTGCGCATGCGTAGGATGATAACCGATGGTCAAACCGGTTACATTCCTTGCTCGGCGAAGGAGTCGTCCAGGGCGGCGATCAGGGTCGCGATCGTGGCGTCGGTCTCGTCGCCCATGTTCGAGATGCGGAAGGTCTTGCCCTTCAGCTTGCCGTAGCCGCCGTCGATCACGAGCTTATGGCGCGACTTGAGGGTCTTGTTGAGGCGCTCGAGGTCGGCGTTGCGGTCGTTCTTGAAGCAGTTGAGGCCGCGGGTGCCGAACCGGACTTCGGGCAGGAGCGAGAAGCCTTTGGCGAGGCCCCAGGCGCGCATGCGTTCGTTGAGGCGGAGGTGACGGGCGTAGCGATTTTCGAGGCCTTCGGCTTCGACTTCGAGCAGGCGCTGCTGGAGGCCGTAGAAGAGCGAGATGCAAGGGGTCGAGGGGGTCATGCCCTTGACGTGGTTGTCGTGGAACTCGATCAGGTCGAAATAGTAGCCGCGGTCCGGGGACTGCTTGGCGCGTTCGCGGGCGCGTTCGCTGACGGCGAAGATCGCGAGACCGGGGGGCAGGGCGAGGGCCTTCTGCGAGCCGGTCAGGAAGATGTCGATGCCGAGCTCATCCTTCTTGATCGGGATGGTCGAGAACGAGCTGACCGTGTCGGCGATCGAGATGACGTCCGGGAACTCGCGGACCACGGCCATGATGTCTGCGATGGGCGAGAGGGTGCCGGTCGAGGTCTCGGAGTGGATGAAGGTGATGCAGTCGAACTTGCCGGTGGCGAGGGCGGCGCGGACGGCGGCCGGGTCGACGGGCTGGCCCCACTCGAACTTCAGGGCCTCGGCGTACTTGCCGCAGCGCTTGGCGACGTCGTTCCACTTGTCGGAGAACGCGCCGTTCATGCAGTTGAGCACGCCCTTGCGGCAGACGTTGCGCAGGGCGCCTTCCATCACGCCCCAGGCGGAGCTGGTGGCGAGGTAGACCGGGTCCTGGGTGAAGAACATCGACTGCAGGCGGGGCTGCATGTCGTTGTAGAGTTTCACGAAGTCGCCGGAGCGATGGCCGATCATGGGCTTGCCCATGGCCTGGACGATCGAGTCGGAGACGGTGAGGGGACCGGGGATATAGAGGCGATAGCTCATCTTTGGAAGGTGGTGAGGAGTTCGACGGGGACTTCGGGGTTTTCGAGGCGGACGATGCGTCGGTTACGTTCCGCGAGGGTGGCGGTACGGGGCTTCCACGTGGCCGCGACGGATTCGTCGGCGCTGGTGAAGGTCATGATGACCAGGAGGTCCCCGGCCTTGCCGAGGTGGGCGGTGGCGCCGTTCAGGCAGACTTCGCGGGTCCCGGCCGGAGCGGGGATGGCGTAGGTCTCGAAACGCTCGCCGTTGGCCATGTTGCCGACCAGGATCTTCTCATAGGGGAGCATCCCGACGAGGGCCATGAGCTCGCGGTCGATGGCCAAGGAGCCTTCGTAATCGAGCCGGGCCGCGGTGACCTCGGCTCGGAGAAGTTTGGTGCGCAACAGGTGTACGAGCATGGCGCTGGGTCGTCCTTCTCAATCGGGATGGTTGCCTTCGTCAAACAACTTTGCATCAATTCGTCCATGGCCGCGAAGCATAGAGGGTACTTTTCCTCCCTAGGAGAGGCGATCGCGAGCTATGCCGTAGACGTAGTCTACGGACGGCGGAGCGGGGTCGGGCCGGCCTTGCTCGGGGCTTTTCTCAAGGTCCTGTCCTGGGTCTTCGAAGTCCTGGTCAGGCTGCGTCTCTGGCTTTACCGCAACCGGGTGTTCCGTGACACGCCCTTGGGCTGCAAGGTGGTGGTCGTCGGTAATCTGACGGTCGGCGGGACGGGTAAGACGCCGATCGTGCTGAAGATGGCGAAGGTCCTGGCGGCCCGCGGTCGCCGCGTCGCGATCCTTTCGCGAGGCTACAAAGGAGCTTCGGATTCGATGATGAAACGTTTCTGGCGCTGGCTGACCCAGGTGAGCCGGCCCGATCCGTTGGTCGTGTCGGACGGTCGCTCGGTGCTCGTCGGTCCGGATGAAGCCGGCGACGAACCTTACATGCTCGCGCAGAACCTGTGCGGCGACGGCGTCGTGGTCATCGTCGACCGCGACCGCGTCGAGGGCGGGCGCTTCGCCCTGCGTCGCTTCGGCGTGGACACCATCCTGCTCGACGACGGTCTGCAGTATCTGCCGCTGCGCGGCCAGATCAACCTGCTGCTCGTGGATAGTCGCGATCCTTTCGGCAACGGCTCCCTGCTGCCCCGCGGGGTGCTGCGCGAGCCGGTCGCCAACCTGAGCCGCGCCTCCTATGTCTTCCTGACGAAATCGGTCGGGGCGCCCGATCCGGCCCTCGTCGCGCTCATCCGACGGCACAATCCCAAGGCGGAGATCATCGCCTGCGCGCACGGCGCGAAGGAACTCGTCGAGGTCGACGGTCCGCTCCGGTTGCCGATGTCCGCGCTCGCCGGCAAGCGTATCGCGGCGTTCTCGGGCATCGCGACGCCCGAACGTTTCGAAGAACTGCTGACGGGGCAGGGAGCCCTGCTCGCGTCGAACCGACGCTTCCTCGACCACCACGCTTTCAACGACGAAGACCTGGACGAAGTGCTCGATCAGGCCATGCAGGCCAAGGCGGAGATGATCGTGACGACCGAGAAGGACGCGGTGCGCCTGCAGTCACGTTTCCGTCCGCCGATACCGCTGATGTATGTCCGCCTCGAGGTCGAGATCCTCGGCGCCGAGGACGGCTTCAACGCGGCCGTCGAGCGGATCTGCCTGGGGCCTTCTTCTTCGGTTCGCTGACGTCTTCCGGCACGAGCCGGCGGGCCAGTCCGAGGAACGCGTCCTGGGCGCAGGGCGCCAGGCGGCCGTTCGGGGCGCAGGCCACGGTGCTGCCGTCCGCTCGGAGTTCCTTGGCGTCGCCGAGTCTCTCCATGTAGGTCGCGATGACTTCGGCTTCGACCCGGCGACGCAGGGCCTTGTTGCGCAGAGGGAAGACACACTCGACGCGGCGCAGGAAGTTGCGCGGCATCCAGTCGGCGCTGCCCATCAGGATGACCGGGTCGCCTCCGTGGTTTTCGAAGCGGAAAAGCCGGCTGTGTTCGAGGAAGCGGCCGAGGAAGGTGCGGACGCGGATGTTCTCGCTGCGACCGGCGACGCCGGGCTGGAGGCAGCAGACGCCGCGGACGACGAGCTCGATCTTCACGCCGGCGGCGGACGCGCGATAGAGCGCGGCGATGACGTCAGGGTCCACCATGCTGTTCACCTTGGCGAAGATCGTCGCCTTACGTCCGGCCTTCGCGGCCGAGGCTTCGGCGTCGATGAGCTCGACGATGCGTCGGGCGAGATCGAAGGGCGCCACGAGCAGGTGCTTGAACTTGGGCCGGCTGAGGTTCCCGGTCAGGACGTTGAAGAGCAGGCCGACTTCGGCCGTGACCTCGGCGTCCGCGGTGAAGAGCGAGAAGTCAGTGTAGACGCGCGCGGTGCGGGGGTTGTAGTTACCGGTACCCAGATGGGCGTAACGACGCAGTCCGCCCTTTTCCTGGCGGATGACGAGGCAGGCTTTGCAGTGCGTCTTGAGGCCCGCGAGGCCGTAGACGACGTGCGCGCCGGCTTCCTCGAGCTGGCGGGCCCATTCGATGTTATTGAGTTCGTCGAAGCGGGCCCGGAGTTCGACCAAGGCCGTGACCTGCTTGCCGTTACGGGCGGCTTCCTTGAGGGCTTCGACCACGGGGGAGTCTCCGCTGGTGCGATAGAGCGTGAGCTTGATGGCGACGACGCTTTCGTCTTTGGCGGCCTGGCGGATGAAGTCGACGACGGGCGTGAAGGATTCGTAAGGGTGGTGCAGGAGCAGGTCCTGCTGGGCGATGCGCGCGTAAAGTTTGGCCGGATCGACGCACTCGGGCGGCAATGCGGGCACGAACGTCGGATAGAGCAGGTCAGGACGCGGGATTAGGTCGATGAGACTGCCCAGGCGGAGGAGGTTGACGGGGCCGGCGACCCGGAAGGCGTTATCCGCCGAAAGGCCGATCGACTGGAGCAGCCAGCGCATCTCGCCCTCGGGGACGTCGGCTTCGATCTCAAGCCGGACCGGCGCGCCTTTACGTAGGTTGCGGATCTCTTCCTCGATGGCCTCGAGCAGGTTGCCGGCTTCTTCTTCGTCGACGTAAAGGTCGCTGTTCCGCGTGATGCGGAAGGCCCACGAGCCCTGCAGCTCGAGCCCCGGGAACAGGCGATGGATGAACAGCTGGATGACGTGGCTGAGCAGCGTGTAGGCCTGCTGCGCCCCTCGGCCGACCGTGAGCACCCGCGGGAGCACCCGGGGCACCGGGACGACCGCGCGCCGGATCTCACCGTCGGTCGGGTCGCGGAGGAGCACGAGGAGGTAGAGGCCCTTGTTGGTGAGGACGGGGAAAGGGTGGGAAGGGTCGATCGCCAACGGCGTCAGCGCGGAGAAGATGTCGCTGTCGAAGCGAGGGGAGAGTTCGGCGCGGTCGGCTTCGTTCAGCTGCTCGCGCGCCTTGAAGACGATGCCTTGGGCGGCCAGCGCCGGCAGGAGCTGGTTCTTCCAGCAGGCCTGTTCGGCATCCACGAGCGAGCGCGCCTTGGCGAGGACTTCGGTCAGGAACTCCCGCGTGGCGGGATGGCTGGCGGATTCCTCCTGCTGCATGATGCCGGCGACCCGGATCTCGAAGAATTCATCGAGGTTGGAACTGGCGATCGAGAGGAAGCGGACGCGTTCCAGCAGCGGGATGCTTTCGTCTTCGGCGAGTTCGAGGACCCTTCGGTCGAAACTGAGCCAGCTGAGTTCGCGGTTGAACATGGGAGAGTGAGGTGAGACCGCGACGGATGGCGACGCAGCCGACCCTATTAGGTTCCTTAGGTTCACCGCAGGCAAACAAATGCCCTGCCAGGAATGTTACAATATCATGCTCAGGGGCCGGTCGGCGTCCAAAAGACCTCTAATTCCTCGTGATTCGCCAAGCGGAGCTTCGTCGCCGCCACATGAGGGTGGCGGACGATGTCGCCGCGCCCGAACCGGGCCGCGAGCTTCTTGACCTCATGCTTCGACAGACCGCGGGTCGGGACTTCGACGGATTCGATGCGGCCATCCCGGATGGTGATGAAGCGGAGCAGGCCTTTGATGATCTGGACGTCGGAGATGAGCCGGCCCAGGCCGGGAGGCAACGGCGCCATCGAAGCATCGGAGAAGGCCGCGAACGAAAAACGGACTTCCCGCAGGTCTCGATGCAGGTGACGGTTGACGAACTCCGTCGACGCCGGGGCTTCCCAGGCGCGGGTCTCGTGGCTCCAGTGTTCGCCGGCGCCGAGCTGCGGATCCGGCAGGGCGTCGAGTTCCGGCGCGATACGCGTCATCTCGCCGGCCGCGACCGCGTCGCTCAGCCGCTGCAGGCGTTCGGCGGTGATGCGTAAGGCAGGCTCGAGGATCAGGATGAGTCCGCCGGGCGCGAGCCGGGCCTTGAGTTCCCCGAACCAGCGAAGCAGGGCAGGGGCGTCCAGTTGCGGCATCTCGTTCAGGACGAAGCCTGCGACGATCAGGTCGAATCGTCCTTCCGGCCAGGTGTCCGGGCGGGCGGCGTCGCCGATGCGCGTGCGGACCGTGGCATCGGCTCCGAGGACCTCGCGGCCGAAGGATTCCATCGCCGCCAGCGCGCTCGGGGATTTATCGACGCCGGTCAGCTGGCTGCCGTCGATGCCCAACTGACGGAGGCGATGCGCCGCGGCGACGCCGCACGAGCCAGGTCCGCAACCGAGGTCGAGGATGGCGGGGGTAGCCGTCGAGGGGCGCCATCCGCGGAGACCGCAGATCTGGGCCAGCGCAAACGACGTGCGGGTGAAACTCTGCGGGAGGAAGAAGACGCCGTAAGCCGCGAGCAGTCGGGGGTCGGCGAAGTAGTCTGGGAACTTACGGTCGGGCCGCTCGGTAGTGAAGAGGTCGGAGAGGTGCGCCACCGCCGGCGTCATGCGTTCCAGGGCTTCGTCGCCGACACGTTCGGCAGCCAGTTCCGCCTGCCCGACCCAGAAAGCTTCGGCGGACTCCGGGTAGGCCAGCAGGTCAGTTGGCGACATCGCGACGACCCTCCAAGGCGCTCCGGAGCGTGGCGGGGTCGGCGAAAGTCAGGCCGCTGCCGCTCGGAAGACCGAAACCGATGCGCGAGACCTTGATGCTCGGACGGATCGCTTGGATTGCTTCGGTGATATAGTGGCAGGTCGCTTCGCCTTCGATGTCATTACCCAGCGCGAGGACGACCTCGGTGATGGGTTCGTCCTTCAGGCGTTGCTCGAACGTCGCGAGGTTGAGCTGATCCGGACCGACGCCGTTGATGGGGGACAGGCGGCCGTGCAGGACGTGGTAGGTGCCACGATAAGCCGAGGAGCGCTCGATGGCCATGAGGTCGGGGACCTGTTCGACCACGCAGACGGCGGCGGGGTCGCGTTTGACGTCCTGACAGACCGGACAGAGCTCGGTTTCGGCGAGACTGCCGCAACGACCGCAACGCCGGACGGCCGCGGCGGCGGCCTGCAAGGATTCGAGCAGAGGCGCGAGCTTGCCGGGGCGCTCGACCAGCAAGTGGAGGGCGAGGCGTTCAGCGGAGCGATGCCCCATGCCGGGAAGCATCTTGAGGAGCTGGCGGACCTTGTCGAAAGAAGGGGTCACGGGCGATCACATCCCGGGCAGGGAGAAACCGGCCGTGGCCTTCGACATCGTGGCCTCGTGCAAGACACGGGCCTTGGCCGAGGCTTCCTGGAGGGCGAGCACGAGGGCCTGTTCGACCACGCTCTTCTCTTCCTTGAGGAACTCGGGGTCGATCGACAGCCCGTGGACGAGCCCATGGCCGTCGACCGTCACGCGGATCGCGCCGCCGCCGTGGGAGACTTCGAGCCTTTCGGCTGCGAGCTGCTGTTGAGCCTCGGCGATGCCACGCTGCATCTTCTGGGCCTGTTTGAGGAGTTTGCCTACGCCTGCCATATGAGAGGGCAGGGTCTCCAGCGGCGGCACGGAGTCAAGGTCGTCCGACACGTACCCGCTTGCGCCCGCCCTCGACCCGACCACTTTCGTCCCATGCGGCCGCCACGCGACCTTCAGATCATCGGGGACTTCGTCGCCCTCACCTGGGAGGACGGACATGAGCAGTGCCTGCGGGCGGAGCTCCTGCGGGAACTTTCCCCGAGCGCGGAGAACATGGGGGAGGTGGACATCCTTGGCCAGCGCTGGGGCGGCGACGGACCCCGTCGGTTTCCCGGCGTGACGGTGACAGGGATGAGTCGCGTGGGTAACTATGCGGTGAGTTTCGAGTTCAGCGACGGACACCGGACCGGCATCTATAGTTGGGATTACCTTCGCGCGATCGATCCGCCGAAATAAGTTTTTACAGGTTGCCCGCCCTCGGGGAACGGACAACATGAAGGACGTGAAAAAGACTTACGTCCTGGACACCAACGTACTGATTCACGATCCCGAGTCCCTGTTCAAGTTCGATGAGCACATCGTCGCCGTGCCCGTCGAAGTCTTGTCGGAGCTCGATCGTCTGAAGACCCAGCAAGGTCAGCTCGGCGCCAGCGCGCGCCGCGTGAACCGGGCCATCCGGGCGCTCTTCGAGAATCGGCCCTTGAAGGACATCGTCGACGGCGATCCCTCGAAGCCGGGTTCGCTGCACGCCGATCTCCGTGACGGCGGCGAACTGCGCATCGTGATCAACGAGGCGCTGATCCGCGACCACTTCAGCGGCACGAAGGCCGAACGCCTGCGCGCGGTCTTCATGCAGGTCGACGCCCCCGACCACCGCATCATCGCCTCCGCGATCTATCTGCGCGACACCTCCAAGGGCGCGGTCATTCTCGTCACCAAGGACGCCTGCATGGCCCTGAAGGCGCAGGCTCTCGGCCTCGAGGTCCAAGATTACCGTAACGACCGCGTCGAGACCAGCGACGTCGGCGACTACCGCACGATCAAGGTCACCGCCGCCGCGATGCGCGATTTCCGGGAGCTCGGCCAGGTCCAGGTGAAGGTGAAGGAAGAGCCGCCGCTGCTCATCAACGAATACGTGATGTTCACTTCGGACTCCTGGAGCGAGCCCGCCCGCCACCTCGGCGACGGCGCCTTCGTCCCGCTGGGTCTTTACCGCGAATTCATGTCCTCCGACAGCGGCGCCCGCAAGGGCCTGCAGATGCCCCGCGGCATGCGCGTCATCCCCAAGAATTTCGAGCAGTGGATCTTCCTGGACGCCTTGCTGAATCCGGAGATCCGCCTGGTCACCTGCTTCGGTCGTGCCGGCACCGGTAAGACCTTCCTGTCGATCGCCGCGGCGCTGTCCCAGGTGCTCAGCGACTTCTCTCCTTATAAGAAGCTCTACGTCTCGCGTCCGGTCGTGCAGATCGGCAAGGACATCGGCGCTTTGCCCGGCTCCAAGGAGGAGAAGCTGTCGCCCTACATCCAGCCTTATTTCGACAATCTCGAGGTGCTTTTCTCGAAGAACGGCAACGCCGCCGCGACGCCGACCGCGAAGGAAGCCGTCGCGACCGACACGCAACGCCGCCAAAAGAAAGCCCAAGCGATGAAGACGCCTCAACCGATCTTCGGTTCGCAGTTCCAGGCGATCAATCAGCCGCGTAAGCCCTACCAGTGGCTCATCGACTCGGGCCTGATCGAGATCGAGGCGATGACGTTCATCCGCGGCCGCTCGATCGGCCACGCTTTCATGATCGTGGACGAAGCCCAGAACATGACCCCGCACGAGGCCAAGACCGTCATCACCCGTATCGGGGAGGGCTCGAAGGTCGTCCTCATCGGTGACCTCGACCAGGTCGACACTCCCTATCTCGACGGTAAATCCAACGGGCTCATCCATACTCACGAGCGCATGAAGGGCCACGCCATCACGGCCAATGTGCGACTCCTCAGCGGGGTCCGCAGCGCCTTGTCCGAACTCGCCGCCCAGCTGATGTGAGCAACTTCCCGGTCCGTCCGGGTCGGGGCCGGTAGTCCGCACTTGCGGAGACCCTCCCGGGGCTTTCGCTCCTTTGCGTGGAGAAGGAAACCCCGATGCAGCGGCAATACCGTGAGTTCCGCGACAAACTCGCGGAAGGCACGATCCTGCTCTTCCGTCTCGGCGACTTCTACGAAGTCTTCGGACATGACGCCGAGGTCGCCGCGAAGGTGCTCGGGTTGACGCTCACGAAGCGGCACGAGACGCCGATGGCCGGCCTTCCGCACCACGCCGCCCCGGCTTACGTGAATCGGCTCCTGGCTGCCGGCTGGAAGGTCGCGATCTGCGACCAGTTGGAAGCCCCCGTCGCCGGTAAGCTCGTGCGTCGCGGACTGACCCGCATCCTGACCCCGGGCACGGCCCTGGAGGACTCTCAGCTCGACTCCCGTCGCGGCAACTACCTGGCCGCGCTCTGTTGGGACAAGCAAGGTTGGCATGCCGCCTGGCTCGACGTCTCGACGGCTGATTTCCGTCTCGCTACAGACAGCAGCCCTTCGCGTCTGCTCCCGTTGCTTCATTCGGTCTCGCCCCGCGAAATCATCCTGCCCGAAGGACTCGAGCCGTCCGCGGCCGATCGCGAGGCCCTCGAAGTCTTCCTGCAGGGTAGGGCGGTCTCCCGGCTGCCGGGCTGGAACTTCGACGGCCCCGCCGGCGCGCGCCTGGTCGCTCAGACGCTCTCCGTCCATGGTCTGGCCGGCTTCGGTCTGACCGACGAACATGCCGCCCTCGGCGCCGCCGGCGCGGTGCTGGGCTACGTCACTGACTCGCTCTGCGATCGTCCCAAGAACCTGTTCCGCCTCATCGAAGCCAAACTCGGCGACTCGGTCCTCCTGGATGCCGCTTCGTCCCGCAACCTCGAGCTCTTCGCGGCTTCGGGCGGTGCCCGTGAAGGTTCATTGCTGGAGACCATCGACCGGACGGAGACACCCGCGGGGGCTCGTCTGCTGGCTTTGTGGCTCGCGGAGCCGTCCACTGACCTCGGACTGATCAGCCGTCGTCAGGCCGCCGTCGGCGAATTCGTCCGTCACCCCGGTGCGGCTTCTCGCGTCGCCGAAGCCTTGCGCGGAGTCCGCGACCTCGCCCGTATCCTCGCCCGACTCCAGAATCGTCTGCGCAATCCCCGCGAACTCGGCGGCATCCGCGATACGTTGCGTTCGCTGCCTCCTTTGCGCGAAGAGCTGCAGGCCTTGCCCGGAGGTACCCTTGCGGCGTTGGCCGCGCGCATCGAGACCGAACCGGCGCTGCTGACTCGTCTGGAAGCCGCCCTTGGCGACGAACTCCCGGTCGACCTGACCGAAGGGGGAGCCTTGCGCACCGGCTTCGACGCGGAGCTCGACCGCCTTCGCTCGCTCGCTTCGGACAGCAAGGGCTGGATCGCGGATTTCGAGCGCAACGAGCAGAACCGCACGGGCATCAAGTCGCTGAAGGTCCGCTACAATGGCGCCTTCGGTTACGCCATTGAGATCACCAAGGCCAACCTGGCCGCCGTCCCGGCGGATTACATCCGCAAGCAGACCATGGTGAACGCCGAGCGTTTCACCACCGAGGAACTTCGCACCAAGGAACGCGAGGTGCTCCGCGCCGATGAGCAGGCGCTCGCCCGGGAGACCGAACTTTTCCAAGCCTTGCTGGCGGAGGTCGTCGCCCGCACCGAAGCGTTGCTCGCCACCGCCCTTGTCGTCGCCGAAGTCGATGTCCTGCGCGGCTGGGCTGACCTGGCCCGCGAAGCCAA
>CAXNHL010000013.1:0-14964 GCA_964202105.1 Opitutales bacterium
CGCAAGAGCCCGCGTTCGCTCTACAATCCGCACATCGCCACCATGGAAGCGGATCCGACCAAGGCTTACAACCAGGACGACGCGACGGGCTTCATCCGCCTCAACGGCCTGCGTCTCCGCGTGAACTCGAAGGTCAACGGCGTCGCGAACCTCAGCAAGACGGCCCGCTGAGGTCGGCCTGATCGAATAAGAAGAAGGGCGTCCCGGTTTGGGACGCCCTTCTTGTTTAAACTGGAGGCGCGGGTCGGAATTGAACCGACGCATGGGGCTTTTGCAGAGCCCGGCCTTACCACTTGGCTACCGCGCCTGAAGACTGACAGGCCCACAAAATGCCTCCTCGGGGAGGGCGTTTCAAGGGTTTTGTGCAAGGGCTTCCCTTTGGGCGTTTTCTCGCCTAATAACCCCCTATGAGCCAAGCCCAGCCAGCTTTCCGCGTCGGTCTCGGGTATGACATCCACCCGCTGGTCGCCGGCCGTCCGTGTATCTTGGGCGGGGTGAACATCCCGTCGCCGGTCGGTCCGGACGGGCATTCCGATGCCGATGTGCTGCTGCATGCCGTCGCGGACGCGATCCTCGGCGCCGCCGGCCTGCGTGACATCGGTCATTATTTCCCGAACACCGACGCCTCGCTCAAAGGATTGGATTCCGCCGTGATCGTGAAGAAGGCCGTCGCCGAGGCCAAGGCGCAGGGCGGCTGGATGGTCGGCAATGTCGATATCGTGATCATCGGGGAGCGCCCGAAGGTCATGGCACACGTCGAGGCCATGAAGGCCAAGGTCGCCGAAATCATCGGCATCTCTCCTTCCCAGGTCGGTATCAAGGCCACGACCAATGAAGGGATGGACTCGATCGGGCAGGGCAAGGCCTTGGCCGTGCAGGCTATTTGCCTGATTTCTAAGGGTTTTTGAGGTTTTCAGGGGGTTATTTTGCTTCTGACTTGTCTTTTCGGCCCTAAAAGCGAAGACTTAACGACCCTTCAGTCCGAAGGGTTCCTCATGGAAAAGACCCTCATCATTCTCAAGCCCGACTGCATGGAGCGCCGCCTTTGCGGAACGGTCCTCGCTCGGTTCGAAGCCGCCGGTTTCGACATCCAGGCCAGCAAGATGACCCGTCTGACCTCGGCCCAGCTCCGCGAGCACTACGCTCACGTCGCCGACAAGCCTTTCTATCCGGAAATCGAGGCCTTCATGTCCTCCCGTCCGGTGATCGTCGCCGTCCTCGTCGGCGAGAACGTCATCTCCCGCGTCCGCGAACTCCTCGGACCGACCAATTCTAAAGTGGCCCCCAAGGGCACCATCCGTGGCGATTATGGCACCGAGATGATGCGCAATGTTTGCCACGCCTCCGATAGCCCCGCCGCGGCGGATGCTGAGGTCCGCCGTTTCTTCCGTCCTGACGAAGTTTTCGCCCCCGAGGCGAGCCGAGTCTAAGCGAAAGCATAGCAAAAATAGGCCCCGCCGTTCGCGCGGCGGGGCTTATCTGTTTGGCAGCTAAAAGAAGGGCGGCCATGTTGTCGGTATGGAGTTTCATTGCCCGGAATGCGGCTTGCCGATCGAGGTGGCCGATCTCGCGCCGGCCCAAGGGGTCGCGGTCTGTCGCTTCTGCGAGAAGCCTCATCCGCTTGCGGCGTGCCAGGCGGCCGTGCCGTATGAGCAGCGTAACATCGTGCCGGAACTGGCGGTGCCGAAAGGCGTGCGGCTCGAGGAGACGATGGACGGCTTCCGCCTGACGCTTTCGACCCGCAGCTGTATCGCGGTCTTCCTCGTGCCCTTCACCATGTTTTGGGTGGGCGGATCGGTCGGCGGTATCTACGGCACGCAGATTGCCAAGGGTGAGTTTAGTCTCTTCATGTCACTCTTCGGTATACCTTTCCTGGCTGGCTCGGTCATCCTGATCGCGATCACCGTGATGGCCGTCGCCGGCCGTTGCGTCGTCGAACTGGCCGGCGGCAAGTTCTCGATCCGCACGGGAGCCCTGGGCGTCTACCGGACCCAATCCGCCGCCTGGGATGACGTGCTTTCGTGTCGGCTCACCGAGGCGACGAGTCGGGGCCGCAGCTCCTACTCCACGACCTATCAGGTCGAGGTCACCTGCGAGGGCGACAAGACGCTCAGGATGGGTGGCACCGGGGCCGAGCGCGAGACGGTGCTGTGGCTCAGCCGCTTCCTAGCCGGCCGAATCCAGCGTGGGCGATAATTCCCCGTTGCCCTCGGGCGGGGGAATTGGGCAAAGTCGGGCCATGTTGGACCCCAAATTCCTCCGCGAAAACATCGACCTCGTCCGCAAGGGCGTCGCCCGGAAGAAGTTCCAGGTCGACCTCGACGCCGTGCTGGCCGCCGACGAAGCCCGTCGCCACGCGGTGGCCGAGTTCGAGGTCGCCCGTTCCGCGCAGAACGCCGCGAACAAGGAGATGGCCGCGATGCCGAAGGGCTCGCCGGAATTCCAGGCCAAGGTCGCCGAGATGAAGGCCGCCTCCGCCAAGGTGAAGGAACTTGAGAAGAAGGTCACCGAAGCCGAGGAACAGATGAAGTCCGTCGCGCTTTCCGTCCCGAACATCCCGCACGATTCCGTGCCCGAAGGCCGTACCGAGGCCGACAACAAGGTCATCCTCGAGTGGGGCGACCATGCGAAGCTCATCTCCCCGGCCGCCAAGCCGCACTGGGATATCACCTGGTTCAACAAGGCGATCGACTTCGAGCGCGGCGTGAAGGTCGCCGGAGCGGGCTTCCCGTTCTACGTGGGCGACATGGCCCGCCTCGTCCGCGCGCTGATCCAATACTTCCTCGAGGAGGCCGGCGCCAACGGCTACACGGAGGTCCACGCGCCTTTGCTCGTCAACGCCGCTTCGGCTACCGCGACCGGCCAGCTGCCCGACAAGGAGGGGCAGATGTATCACGCGCAGACCGATGACTTCTATCTGATCCCCACCGCCGAGGTGCCGGTCACGAACTTCTTCCGCGACGAGATCCTCGACGAGGCCTCGCTGCCCGTGAAGCGCGTCGGCTACACGCCGTGCTTCCGCCGCGAAGCCGGTAGCTGGGGTGCGCACGTGCGCGGCCTGAACCGCCTGCACCAGTTCGACAAGGTCGAGCTCGTGAAGTGGACGCACCCGGACAAGTCCTTCGAGGAACTCGAGCTGCTCCGCGGCGACGCCGAACGCCTGCTCCAGAAGCTGGATCTCCCTTACCGCGTGCTGATGATCTGCGCCGGCGACATCGGTTTCTCGCACAGCAAGCAGTACGACCTCGAAGTCTGGGCCGGCGGCCAGAAGCGCTGGCTCGAGGTCTCGAGCTGCTCCAACTTCACGGACTTCCAGGCCCGTCGCGCGGGGATACGTTTCCGCCCGAAGGACGGAAAGCCTGAGTTCGTCCACACCCTCAACGGCTCCGGCCTCGGCCTGCCGCGCGTCCTCGCCGCCATCTTGGAGAACAACCTCCAGGCTGACGGCACCGTGCGCGTGCCTGAGGCGCTCCGTCGCTGGTACGGCAAGGACACGCTGTCCTTCTGAAGCCCGCTTTGGATTGGCAGGGAGCCGGCGCGAGGTAGTCTGACCGCGTGCCGATGAGCCTGCCCAGTCCCGACGCCTTGCGTGCGGCCGCCCTGCGACTACCGCGGCTGCCGTCGGCTCCGGCCTCGTCCGGCCCCGTCGCCGTGGCGGTCTCCGGCGGCGTGGATTCGGTCTACCTGCTCTGCGCGCTCTGGGCGGACGAAACTTTGCGCCCGCGCCTGCGTGTCCTGCACTTCGATCATCGTGTGCGCGGCGAGGCTTCGGCCGAGGACGCCCGCTTTGTCGCGGCGCTGTGCGTGTCGCTCGCCGTACCGTGCGTGGTCGGGGTGAGGGAAGGGCAGGGCATGGCGTCCGAAGCGGAACTCCGCGCGAGCCGTGAGGATTTCTTCGCGCAGCAGCGCGCGTCCCTCGGATGCGACCTGGTCTGCACCGCGCACCATCTCGATGACGTCGTCGAGAACGCGCTGATGCGCCTGGCCCGTGGCGCGGGCCTCGCCGGTCTCGCCGCTCCTCGCGTGCTCCAGTCTTTCCGTGACGGCCATCGTCGTTGGCGCCCGTTGATCCAGGCGGGTATCGACAAGCGGGCCCTGCTCGCCGGTCTTCGCTCCGCCGGTATTCCCTGGCGCGAAGACGCCACCAATCTCCTGCCGATCGCGGCCCGCAACCGCGTGCGCGCCTGGCTCGCCGCCGGTGGCGTCGAGGCCATGGGTGAAGGTTATGCCCAAGGCTTTGCGCGCTCCGCGCGACTCCTCGGCGAAGCGCAGGTCGCGTTGGCGCAGTGGGCGCACGAACTCGGCTGCGTCGTCGGTCCGGATGGCGCGATGCCGGTGGCCGCGCTGCAAGGACGTCCCTCGGCCTTGGCCCAGGAATGTCTCCGCGCGTTCCTGCATGCGCATGAAGTCAAGGATCCGACCGAATCTTCCTTGGCGCCCTTGGCCGCGGCGATCGCGGCGGGTCGCGAGGCCCGTGCCGCCGTCCGTGGTCGCCTCGTGCGCGTCGCGGCCGGCATGCTGGCCATCCCGGGTGAGCCGATGGCCTACGGGGCCGCCGAACGTCGGCTCACGTGCGGGATGCCCGATGACGAGTGCGGCCTCCTTGCCGAGCTGGTCGACGTCGATGCGCCATTGTGGGCCAGTCTGTCCAAAGGCGACATTTCGCCCGGCCGGGAAGCCTATGTCGTCGCGCCGTCCGAGCCGCTCACCTGGCGCGGTCGCGTGGACGGCGATCGGTATCAGCCGCTGGGCGCGCCCGGCTCGGCCAAGCTTTCCGACCTCCTCATCAATCGCAAAATCCCTGCGGAATCGCGGGAGGCCCTTCCCGTCGTGCTGGCGGGTTCGGCGATTCTCTGGGTGCCGGGCCTGCCGCCGGCCGAATCCGCTCGGCTGAGCGGCCCGACCAAGGGGGCTCTCCGGTTGACTTGGCTTGGGCCCTGCTTAGGTTAAAACTTCTGCCCATGAGTCAAAACGACCAGCCGGATGATAATAAAA
Source organism: Opitutales bacterium (assembly GCA_964202105.1). Lineage (GTDB taxonomy): Bacteria > Verrucomicrobiota > Verrucomicrobiia > Opitutales > UBA953 > UBA953. Next base: position 4,996 of record CAXNHL010000013.1, read on the forward strand.
ACGGCCCCCGCCTGAACACGAAACCGGTCTTCGTCTGGCTGCTCCTCATGGTGGCCATCATCGCCCTGTTCAATCTTCCGGGCGCCGCCTCCGGCAACGCCGTCCAGGTCCTCAACGTCTCTCAGGTCCTCTCCTATGCGCAGGAGAAGAAGATCAAGAACCTCACCCTCCAGCCGAACCCCACTTCGGGTTCCGAAAGCTGGGTCCGGATCTCCGGCGAGCTGGCCGTGGCCGGCGCCGAGGCCGGCGATAAGTCCCGCTTCACCGCGGACGGACGTCTCACCGAGAAGGAGTTCGAGCTGCTCCGCGCCTCCGTCGCCCGCGACGCCTTCAAGGAGATCCCCGCCCAGACCGGCTGGACGATGTTCCTCTACAACGTGCTGCCCACGCTGCTGGTCTCCGGCGTGGTGCTGTTCATGATGTATCGCTTCCTCAAGAACGCCAACCGCGGCGCGATGCAGTTCGCCAAGTCCCGCGCCCGCCTCAACGCCAACGACAAGGAGACGACCACCTTCAAGGACGTCGCCGGCTGCGACGAGGCCAAGGAAGAGGTGAAGGAGATCGTCGACTTCCTCAAAGATCCCAAGCGTTTCACCAAGATCGGCGCCAGCATCCCGAAGGGAGTCCTCATGGTCGGTCCTCCCGGCACCGGCAAGACCCTGCTCGCGCGCGCCGTCGCCGGTGAGGCGGGCGTGCCTTTCCTCAGCATCAGCGGCTCCGACTTCGTCGAGATGTTCGTCGGCGTCGGCGCGGCCCGCGTCCGCGACACCTTCGAGCAGGCCCGCAAGCTCGCCCCCTGCATCATCTTCATCGACGAGATCGACGCGGTCGGCCGCCAGCGCGGCGCCGGCGTCGGCGGCGGCAACGACGAGCGCGAGCAGACCTTGAACTCCCTGCTCGTCGAGATGGACGGCTTCGACGGCCAGGCCGGCGTCATCGTCATCGGCGCCACCAACCGTTCGGACGTCCTCGACGCCGCGTTGCTGCGCCCGGGTCGTTTCGACCGTCAGGTGTTCGTCGACCTGCCCGACCTGCGGGGCCGCGAGGCCGTGCTCGCCGTGCACGCCAAGCGTTTCCAGCTCGCTCCGTCCGTCGACCTTCAGCGCGTCGCGCGCATCACCACCGGCATGTCCGGGGCGGACCTCGCGAACCTGCTCAACGAAGGCGCCCTCCACGCCGGCCGCCGCAATCGCGAGAAGGTCGAGATGGTCGACATCGAAGAAGCGCGCGACAAGATCTCCTACGGCCGCGAACGTCGCCGCGTCATGGACGCCGTCGACCTGCGTAACACCGCCTATCACGAGGCCGGCCACGCGGTCGTGCAGGCCCTCATCGACGACGGCGCGTTGCCGCTCCATAAGGTCACCATCCTGCCGCGCGGCCGCGCCCTCGGCATGGCGATGCTGATGCCCACCAAGGAGATCCTTGGTTACACGCGCCAGCGCCTGCTCGACTACATCTGCATGGCCATGGCCGGCCGCGTCGGCGAGAAGGTCATCTCCGGCGAGATCTCCAACGGCGCCTCCAGCGACATCAAGCAGGCCACCCGCTTCGCGCGCCAGATGGTCTGCGACTGGGGCATGAGCGACCTCGGCCCGATCGCCTTCGGCGAGAATTCCGACACCGTCTTCCTCGGCCGCGAGATCTCGCGGACGCAGAACCACAGCGACGCGACCGCCCGCCGGATCGACGAGGCCATCTCGGCCATCGTCCAGGAGCAGTACGCCCGGGCCGAGAAGCTGATCGCCGACAACGCCGAAGCCCATCGCAAGATCGCCGAGGCCTTGCTGCTGCACGAGACCCTCGACGGCGTCCATGTGATGGAAATCCTCAAGACCGGCGCGATCCAGACCGCCGTGGCCGCTCCGGCGACGACCCCGGCTCAGCCGGAGGTCACACCCGCGGCCCCGTCTCCGGCCGCCGACGCCGGTCCTGGCCTGCAATCCTCCCCCAGCCCCGCTTGAGGTTTGCCCTCAGGGGGTCGGCGGGGTAGGGTAGGGCATGGTCATCGGACTCACCGGAGGCATCGGTTGCGGCAAGTCGACCGCGGCCGCCTGCTTTGCCGAGCTGGGCTTCCAGGTCGTCGATGCGGACCGGCTGGCCCGGCAGGTCTTGGAATCCCACGTCTGCGTCAGCCACCTCCGGGAGCGCTGGGGTGCCGCCTGCTTGGATGCGCAAGGGGTTCCGGATCGTAAATGGATCGGCGCGAAGGTCTTCGCCGACCCTGCGGAACGGGCCTTTCTCGAGTCGGTGACCCATCCGGAGGTCGCCCGGTTGCGGCGCGAGGCCACGGCCGATCCGAAGCACGATTACGTCGTCGAAATCCCGCTGCTTTTTGAGAAGGACCTCGCGGCGGGTTTCGCCGCGGTCGTGGTGGTCGCCTGCTCGGATGACGTGCGCCGGGCCCGCTTACGCGCCCGCGGGCTCTCCGATGACGAGATTTCCGCACGTATCGCGTCACAACTTTCTCTCGTGGAAAAGGTTAAGCGTGCCGATGCCGTGATTTGGAACGACGGGGAGCCTGTCTTCTTGCACGAGCAGGTGAGGCGTTGGGTCGGGCAGCTGAGGTCCGCGTAAATCGGCCCATCTTTGGTTAATTTGCGGTTGCGGGGATGTTCCCCCGATTTAGGGTCGTTTTCCCCGTTGTTCTCCTCTCTGAGGAGCAATCCCCCTATCCCCATTCTTCCGCTCCGGAATTCCCCACTGTGACGACCGCCGACGACTACGTCATCCAATTCATTCAGGACAAGGGGCTGGTGTCTCCGGCCGACGTGACCGAGGCCCGCGCGGCGACCGCCCCGGTACCCGATGGACAGAACCCGGATACCCTGGCCATCGCCAAGCTCGTCGAGACCGGTAAGGTCGCCTGGCCGCAGATCACCGCGGAATTGAGCAAGGAGTTCGACATGGAGGTCGTCGACGTCGCCCAGGTCTCCCCGTCCGACGACGTCCTCAAGCTCATCAGCCGCGAGCAGGCCGAAGCCCGTAACATCCTGCCGCTGCAGATGGACGGCGCCGAGCTGCTCGTCGCCATCTCCGATCCGCTCGACACCGAGACGCTCGATTCGGTCTCCCGCATCCTCAAGCTCGCGCTCAATCCTCGTCTCGCGCCCCCGGACGCCCTCAAAGAGGCCATCTCGCGTTGCTACGGCGGTGGTCCCATCGGCGGCGGCGCCTCGTATAACGACATCCTCGGCAAGGGCGACGACGGCCTGGCCGTCGAACTTCCGCAGGGCGGCGACGTCAAGGAAGACGACGCCCCCATCATCCGTTACGTCAACTCGCTCATCGTCGACGCGATCCGCCGCAAGGCTTCGGACATCCACCTCGAGCCGCTGGAGAAGCGTTTCCGCGTGCGCTTCCGCATCGACGGCGTGCTGCAGGAGATGAAGGGTCCGCCCAAGCGCCTGCAGCCTTCGATCATCTCCCGCCTCAAGCTCATGGCCGAGGTCTCCCTCGCCGAGAAGCGCATCCCGCAGGACGGACGCATCCAGGCCCGCACCGGCGGCCGCGACATCGACTTGCGCGTCTCGGTCCTGCCCACCGTCTACGGCGAATCGATCGTCATGCGAATCCTCGACAAGGAAGGCCTCAAGCTGGGCCTGCCTGAGCTGGGCTTCTTCGCCGACGACCAGGCCAAGTTCCAGGGCCTCATCTCCGGTTCCGACGGCGTCTTCCTCGTGACCGGTCCGACCGGTTCCGGCAAGTCGACCACCCTCTATTCGGCGCTGAACTACATCAACAAGCCCGACCGTAAGATCATCACCGTCGAAGATCCCGTCGAATACCAGATGGCCGGCATCAACCAGGTGCAGGTGAAGCGCGACGTCGGCATGACCTTCGCCGCCGCCCTTCGCGCCATGCTCCGTCAGGCGCCGAACATCGTGATGATCGGTGAAATCCGAGATCTGGAGACCGCTGAGATCGCGATCAATGCGGCCCTCACCGGTCACATGGTGTTCTCCACGCTCCACACCAACGACTCCGTCTCCGCCGTCACCCGTCTCGTGGATATCGGCGTCAAGCCGTTCCTCGTGTCGGCGGCCCTCCGCGGCGCCCTCGCCCAGCGCCTCGTGCGTCGCAACTGCCAGGCCTGCGCCGCGCCTTACAAGCCGACCGCGAAGGAGCTCTACTCGATCGGCATGTCCGAGCAGGATCTCGCCAACGCCACGCCCATGAAGGGCCCCGGCTGCCCCAAGTGCGGCGAGCGCGGCTACAAGGGGCGTCGCGGCGTCTTCGAACTCTTCGTCATCACCGAGGAGATCCAGGAGATGATCTACGGCGGCTCCAACCTCGTCGAACTCCGCCGCAAGGCCCGCGAGGCCGGCATGCGCACCATGCGCGAGGACGGCCAGCGCAAGGTCGCCTCCGGCATGACCACCATCGAAGAAGTCCTCGGCGCCACCGTCGCCGACGACGTGATCTGATCCGATGGCCTACGCGATGAACCAGCTGTTGGAGGCCATGCTCGAGAACGGGGCCTCGGACCTGCACATCCGCGTCGGCCGTTCCCCCAGCCTGCGCGTCAACGGCGAGCTCGTCGCGGTCGAAGGACCCGCCCTCACCGCGGCCGAGACCGAAGCCCTCGTCCTCGCCGCCGTGCCGCCGGCCCGCCGCGCGGAGCTCGACGCCGACGGCGGCTGCGATTTCGCCTTCGCCTTCCGCGACCGCACCCGCCTTCGCGCCAACGCCTTCCGCAGCCACGGCGGTTACGGCATGGTCCTGCGTCTGCTGCCTTCGGCGATGTACACGCTCGAGCAGCTGCGCCTGCCGCTCGTCGTCAAGGACCTGCTCAAGCGGGCCCGCGGTCTGATCCTCGTCACCGGCCCGACCGGTTCGGGCAAGTCCACGACGCTCGCCTCCTTGATCAACTGGATCAACGAGAACCAGCAGGGACACATCATCACGATCGAGGATCCGATCGAATACACGCACGCGCACAAGCAGTGCCTCATCACCCAGCGCGAGGTCGGCGAGGACCTGCCATCCTTCGCCGAAGGCGTCCGCTCCGCGCTGCGCCAGGATCCCGACGTCATCCTCATCGGGGAAATGCGCGACCTCGAGACCATCGAGGCCGCCGTCACCGCCGCCGAGACGGGCCACCTCGTGCTCGGTACGCTGCACACCTCCGGGGCCACGCGGACCATCGACCGCATCATCGACGCCTTCCCGGCTTCGGCGCGTGACCAGATCCGCGCCCAGCTCTCGACCTCCCTCACCGCGGTGATCTCCCAGTGCCTGCTGCATACCACCGACGACCGCCGCGTGGCGGCCTTCGAGATCATGCTCCGCACCGACGGCGTCGCCGCCAAGATCCGCGAGGGCAAGACCTACCAGCTGCTGACCGATATCGAGACCGGCGGCGCGCGCGGCATGCGCACCCTCGACAGCGACCTGCTCTCCCTCTTCTCCCAAGGCCTCGTGACCGAAGAAGAAGTCTTCAACTACTGCCTCAATCCCGAAGCCATGCGCGAGCGCATGCGCGGCGGTTCCTCCTCCCGCTAACCCCCTTTTTCCCATGTTCGACGACCATAGTGACGTGATCCGTGATATCGCCCTCGAGGCCGGCCTCGTGACGCCTGCCCAGGCCGAAGAGGTCTGGGAATCGACCGCCACCACCGGCAAGTCCTTCGCCGACAGCCTCGTGGACGCCGGCTTCGCCGAACGCGGCGCCATCCTGCAGGCCATCGCCGACCACCTCGGTTCCCCGTATTACGCCGTCGTCCCCGTCGACCCGGGCGAGGCGCTCGTCAAGTTGCTCAAGCCCGCCCAGGCCCATAAGTATGTCGTCCTCCCCGTCGCCGACGAAGCCGGTAAGCTGACCTTGCTCGCCAAGGATCCGTTCAATTCGTCCGTCATCAACGAGCTGAGCTTCATCCTGCAGCGCGAGATCGAGCTCGGCGTCGCCGACCCCGCCCAGGTCGAGGCCGGCGTGGTGCGCGTCTACGGCGAAGCCACGTCCTCCTCGATGGAAGATCTCCTCGGCGAGTTCGGCGAAGTCGACGCCGCCGCCGTCACCGACGAGGACGTCACCAAGCAGGCCAGCCAGGCTCCGATCATCCGCTTCGTCGACCTCGTCCTGCAGGAAGGCGTCAAGGCCAAGGCTTCGGATATCCACTTCGAGCCCTTCGAGCACGAGTTCCGCATCCGTCTGCGCATCGACGGCTCGCTCTACGAGATGGCCCCGCCGCCGAAGAACCTCGCCTCGGCCGTCATCGCCCGCGTCAAGGTGCTCTCGTCCCTGAACATCGCCGAGCGCCGCGTCCCGCAGGACGGTCGCATCAAGACGACCATCAGCGGCCGCCAGATCGACCTCCGCGTGTCCACGCTCCCGACGCAGTTCGGCGAGTCCGTCGTGCTCCGAATCCTCGACAAGTCCGTCGTCAACCTGAGCCTCGAGGCGCTCTCGATGCAGGACGACATCAAGGAAGGCATCCGCGGCATGGTCGGCCGACCGAACGGCATCTTCATCGTCACCGGTCCGACCGGCTCCGGCAAGACGACCACGCTTTACTCGGCCCTGAAAGAAGTGAACACCGAGGACGTCAAGATCCTCACCGCCGAAGACCCCGTCGAATACGAGGTCGAAGGCATCATGCAGGTCCCGATCAACCACCAGGTCGGCCTGACGTTCGCCGCGGCGCTGCGTTCCTTCCTCCGACAGGATCCGGACACCATCATGGTGGGCGAAATCCGCGATATCGAGACCGCCCAGATCGCCGTCCAGGCCTCGCTGACCGGCCACGTCGTGCTTTCCACGCTCCACACCAACGACGCCCCGGGCGCCGTCACCCGACTCATCGACATGGGCCTGGAGCCGTTCCTCATCTCCGCCTCGCTCGAAGGCGTGCTCGCCCAGCGACTCCTGCGCCGTATCTGCAAGACCTGCCGCACGCCCTACGAGCCGGACAAGGACGTCGTCAACATGCTCGACGTCGACGCCCTCGAGATCGCGAACAAGAAGTTCTACTACGGCAAAGGCTGCCCGGACTGCAGCCGCTCCGGCTACAAGGGCCGGCAGGGCCTCTTCGAGCTGATGACGATCAACGACCAGCTCCGCGCCCTGATCACCCAGAAGGCCCCGACGCTCGTGCTCAAGCAGAAGGCCGTCGAGTCCGGCATGCGCCCGCTCCGCGAGGACGGCCTCCGTTGCATCTTCGACGGTCACACCTCGATCGAGGAAGTCCTTAAGTATACCTGAACTTCAACACCCAACCGAACCTCCCATGCCCGACTACAAGTACACCGCCATCGACCGCAACGGGGCCCAGGCCACCGGACGGATCGACGCCGCCGACGACGCGCAGGCCCGCCAGAAGCTCATGGCGAAAGGCCTCATGGTCACCACGCTCGTGGCCGACTCGGCCGGCGCCAAGCCCGCGGCGGCCGCCGCCCCGGCCAAGGCCGGCTTCTCCTTCGGTGCGAAGGTGACGCAGAACGACGTGACCGTGATGACCCGTCAGCTGGCGACCCTCATCATCGCCGGCCTGCCGCTCCTCCGCGCGCTCGAGCTGATCACCAAGCAGGAGCGCAACCCCGCCTTCAAGGCCGTCCTCGCCAGCATCGCCGAGAGCGTCTCCCAAGGTAACAATCTCTCGGAAGCCCTCCAGGCCCACCCGAAGGTCTTCGACAAGCTCTTCGTCAACATGGTGCGCGCCGGCGAGGCGGGCGGCGTGCTGGACAAGGTCCTCGATCGTCTCGCGAAGTTCCGCGAAAAGGCCGAACGCATCCAGAAGAAGGTCAAGTCCGCGATGGTCTACCCGGGCGTCGTGATGTCCGTCGCCGTCATCATCGTCTACATCCTGATGGTGAAGGTCGTGCCGTCGTTCCAGAACCTGCTGAGCAGCCAGAAGACGACCATGCCCCCGCTGACGCAGTTCGTCGTGGGCATCTCGCGGTTCCTCACCGAGTTCTGGTGGGCCACCCCGATCGCCGTCTTCGGCCTCTACTTCGGTCTCAAGAGCTGGCTCGCCTCCGAAAAGGGCAAGGAACTCTTCGACAAGATGATCTTCCGTCTGCCGAAGGTCGGCACGTTCGTGCAGATCGTCTCCGTCTCCCGCTTCGCCCGCACCTTCGGCACGCTGATGGCTTCCGGCGTCCCGATCCTGCAGTCCATCACGATCACGCGCGACACGCTCGACAACGTCGTCATCGCCAAGTCGCTCGAGCGCGTCCATGACCGCGTCCGCGACGGCGAACCGCTGTCGGTGCCGCTCGAGCAGTCCGGTGTCTTCCCGCAGATGGTCACTTCGATGATCCAGGTCGGCGAAGAGACCGGCCAGCTGCCCGAGATGCTCAACCGCGTCGCCGACATCTACGACGAAGAAGTCGACAACGCCGTGACCGCGCTGACTTCCATCATCGAACCGATCCTCATCGTCTTCCTCGCCGTCGTGGTCGGCACGATCGTTCTCGCGATGTTCCTCCCGCTCATCGCGCTCATCACGAAGATGACCGGCGGCGGCTGAGCGATCCGCCCACGTACGACGAAGCCCGGTCCGCAAGGAGCCGGGCTTTTTCGTGTCCAGGGCAGGGGAGTGACCCCCTAAAAAGGAGGCGGCTTGCATACCCCTATGCAAGCCGCCTGTTTTTTACTGCTTTATCTTACTTACCCCATTGTCCCGTAGGACAAATTTAATACCTGATACCGTGCATTTAATTCCGATCGGTTCAAGTGAAATCCGCATCATTTTGGTCACTTCCGTAAGTGACTGCCCCTTAGGGCTTTGAAATTGGGTGCAGGGGTAGGATTTGAACCTACGACCTTCAGGTTATGAGCCTGACGAGCTAACCGGGCTGCTCCACCCTGCAATCAGTGGAAGGCGAAGCAGAATGGCACGCAGGCCTGTCCGCAAGCCATTTCTTGGGCGAGTTATCAGCCCGCTGGCCGCCCAAAAAGGGTTGAAGCAGGCGGGGCAGGGGAGATGATTATCTACCCCCTTTAACGATGAGCGAAGAAACCCCTACGCCGCCCCCCGGCGATGTCCCCCCGGTCCCCGTCAAAGAGATCGAGACCGACGAGATCCTGGGCACCAAGCGCGCCAAGAAGTCTTTCTGGCAGCGCATCGGCGCCAGCGGTCTCTCGGTGTCGATCGCCTTCCACGCCTTGCTCATCTTCATCGCGGCCGCCTTCGTGGTCTCGACCGTCACGGATAACGCCAAGAAGGACCCCAACCAGTTCGCCACCGGCGCGGGCGGCGGTTCCGGCGGCGAGCGCGTCAAGAACACCCAGCACAAGATCAAGCCGAAGAACGTCAAGTCGCTGGCCAAGACGACCACCCGCATCACTTCCAAGAGCGCTTCCGCTTCCATCGCCCTCCCCGACATGCCGAACTCGGCGTCGGCTTCTTCGATGATCTCCGGCGCGATGGCCGGCGGTTCTTCCAAGGGCTTCGGCGGCGGCTCCGGCGGCGGCATCGGCACCGGCCGCGGCATGGGCTCCGGCGGCGGCAAGAACTTCGTCGCGAAGCCGGTCATGGGCGCGAACATCTTCTCCCAGCGCCTGGCGGTCTATTTCGACGCCTCAGCCTCCATGCTTCCTTACCTTGAGCGCGTCGAGGCCGAGATCCGCGACAAGTTCCCGGACGCCGACGTCTATCTGAGCAATGGCGTGTTCATCGACGTGCATGACAATGAGATCGTCGGCGGCGACAAGTTCAAGGGGACGCCTTACCTCAACCGCGACAGCGGCGGCGGTTCCAAGAAGAACGCCAAGGGCGAGCTCGTGCCGACGGTGACCAACGTGAACAAGCTCACGCCCCAAGGCCGCGCCATCTACAAGAAGTATGCCGATAACTTTAAGAAAGGCTCCGTCGGCGGCTGGGTCGATGTCCTCAAGGACGACCGAACCTACGACGCGCTGATCATCTTCTCTGACTTCCAGGACGGCGTCCGCCAGATCCGCACCAAGGCGATCGGCAACGTCGCCGCCTACAAGCCGGACAAGGGCATGCGCGCCGACCCGCCCGT
>CAXNHL010000014.1:0-14356 GCA_964202105.1 Opitutales bacterium
ATCGAACGCGCCGGCCAGAAGGTCCGCGTCCGCATCTGGACCGCCCGCCCGGGCGTCGTCATCGGCCGCAAGGGCGATGAGCTCAAGAACCTCCGCGCCGAGATCCAGAAGGTCGCCGGCAAGGCCCGCATCGACGACATCATCCTCGAAGTGAACGAAGTGAAGCGTCCCGACCTCGTGGCCCAGCTCGTCGCCGAGAACATCGCCCTGCAGCTCGAGCGCCGCATCTCCTTCCGTCGCGCCATGAAGAAGGCCGTCCAGACCACCATGACCAACGGCGCCGATGGCATCCGTATCCGCCTCGGCGGTCGTCTCGGTGGCGCTGAAATCGCCCGCGTCGAGTCCGCTCGCGTCGGTCGCGTCCCGCTCCATACCCTCCGCGAGAACATCGACTACGGCTTCACCGAAGCCCGCACCCTGGCCGGCAAGGTCGGCATCAAGTGCTGGATCTGCTCCAAGGACTCCGAGTTCTAAGCCACCCTCCTAACCTTCAACTTCTAGACCAACATGGCCAATCTCCAACCCGCTCGCACCAAGTGGCGCAAGCACCGCAAGGGCAAGATCCGTGGCAACGCCACGGCCTGCAACACGCTGTCCTTCGGCGACTTCGGCATCCAGTCCCTCGATCGCGGCCGCGTTCCGGCCAACCAGATCGAAGCCGCCCGTATCGCCATCTCCCGCGCCCTGAAGCGCAAGGGCAAGATGTGGATGCGCATCTTCCCCCACACCCCGGTGACCAGGAAGCCGGCCGAAGTCCGCATGGGCTCTGGTAAGGGTAGCGTCGAGTACTACGTGGCCTGCATCAAGCCGGGCACCATGCTCTTCGAGGTCGCCGGCGTGACGATCACCATCGCCCGCGAAGCCATGCGCCTCGCCGATACCAAACTCCAGCTCCGCTGCCGCTTCGTCGCCCGCGAAGAGCTCGAAAAGTATTGATGCAACCGGCCCCGACCACCCATAACTGACCCTTTTCACCGATGTCCACCTACCGGAAAGATAAGCCCACCGCCGCCACGGCCCTGCGCCCCCTGGCTCCCGCCGAACTGCAGAAGCGTATCCGCGAAGCCCGCGAAGAGCTCCTCAGCCTGCGCCTCAAGAAGGCCACCGGCGCCGTCGAGAATTCCGCCCGTTTCCGCGCCCTGCGCCGCGACGTCGCCCGCTGCATGACCGTCCTTTCCGGCAAGTCCGCCCCGGCGAAGAAGAAGTAATCCACCCTCCAACCGCTTTTACCGATGTCCGAAGACCGCTCCAACCGCAAGACCCTCCTGGGTCTCGTCGCCTCCCGCTCGGGAGACAAGACCATCAAGGTCAACTACCAGTACACCGTGCCGCACCCCGTGTACGGCAAGGAAGTCAAGCGCCGTACCGTCCTGCACGCGCACGACGAGAAGAACGAGTGCAAGCCCGGCGACAAGGTCGAGATCATGGAGACCCGCCCCCTTTCCAAGCTGAAGCGTTGGCGCGTCGTCCGCGTCGTCGAAGCCGCGAAGATCGCCGCCCAGTCCATCGAAGACTGAACGGCCCCACCTAACCTCCGACCCTTCTTACAATGATTCAGATGCTTTCCCGGCTCGAAGTAGCCGACAATACCGGGGCCCGCAGGGTCCGCATGATCCGCCGTCTCGGCCAGCTCACCGACACCGCCGGCGTGGGTGACATCATCATCTGCTCCGTCAAGGATTCGACCCCTGACGCCCAGGTGAAGAAGGGTTCGGTCTGCCGCGCCGTCATCGTCCGCACCGTCGCTCCGATCCGCCGCGCGGACGGCAGCTACCTGCGCTTCGACACCAACGCCGTCGTCATCCTCGACGAAAACGGCAATCCCAAGGGCACCCGCATCTTCGGGCCCGTCGCTCGCGAGCTCCGCAGCAAGAACTTCATGAAGATCATCTCCCTCGCTCCCGAGGTACTCTGAACACCATGTCCAAGACCGACATCAAGAAGGGTGACGAAGTCGTCGTCATCTCCGGCGCCGAAAAAGGCAAGCGCGGCAAAGTCGTCAGCTACAACCGCGCCGACGAACGCCTCACCATCGAGGGCCTGAACCTCGTGAAGCGCCACCTGAAGCGCACCCAGGACGGGCAGGGCGGCATCACCGAGAAGGAAGCCCCCATCCATCGCTCCAACGTGATGCTCGGCTCCCTCTGGGACGCCCGTCGCGCCAAGAAGCCGGCCAAGGCCGCCAAGAAGTAAACCTGACGAAACCACCCGAGACTCACACGCAAATGGCATCCGTTCCTTATCTGAAGAAGTACTACCTCGAGAAGGTCGTCCCCGAGCTCCTCAAGAGCCGCGGCTACACGAACATCCACCAGGTCCCGAACCTGAAGAAGATCGTCCTCAACACCGCCTTCAAGGCCGAAGCCGACAAAGGCCACATCGCCGAAGTCGTGAAGGACCTCACCAAACTCTCCGGCCAGAAGCCCGTCCTCACCAAGGCCTCCAAGTCCGTAGCCGCCTTCAAGGTCCGCGAAGGCATGACCCTCGGTTGCATGGTCACCCTCCGCGGCGCCCGCATGTGGGAATTCTACCTCCGCCTCACCGCGGTGGCCCTCCCGATGATCCGCGACTTCCGCGGTACCTCCAACCGTCTCGACGGCCGCGGCAACTACTCGCTCGGCATCGTCGACCACACCATCTTCCCGGAAACCCAGGCCGACGGCTCCCAGCGCGCCAACATCGGCATGGACGTCATCATCGTGACCTCCGCCAACACGGACGATGAAGGCCGCGAACTGCTCCGCCTCCTCGGCATGCCGTTCCGCCGCTCCAGCGCCGCCGACGCGGCCGCCGCCGCCACCGCCTCCGCCGCCAAGGCCTAACCCTCACACTCCTTACCAGCATGGCCAAGAAGTCCGTCATCCAGCGCGCCCTCAAGCGCGACCGTCTCGTCAAGAAGTACGCCGCCAAGCGCGCCGAACTCAAGAAGACCCTCGCCGACCCCAAGGTCACCGAAGAGGCTTTCTACGAAGCCCAGCGCGCCCTCGCCAAGCTGCCCCGCAGCTCGTCGAAGGTCCGTCAGAAGAACCGCTGTTCCATCTCCGGCCGTCCGCGTGCGTTCATCCGCAAGTTCGGCCTTTCCCGTATCACCTTCCGCGAGCTCGCGCTCAACGGCCAGATTCCCGGCGTCACCAAGGCCTCCTGGTAATCCAACAGAAAAAACAAAACCATGTCCGCTTCTACTGACACCATCGGGGATTTCCTCACCTCCATCCGCAACGGTTCGCAGGCCCAGAAGGCCGTGATCACCGTCCAGTGGTCCCGCCTCCGCGAAGGCGTCGCCAAGATCCTCGTCGACGCCGGTTACGTCGCCTCCGCCCGCAAGGCCGAGCGCGAAGGCCTGCCCGTCCTCGAACTCTCCCTCAAGTATGTCGCCGGCGTCCCGGCGATCACCAGCATCGAACGCGTCTCGACCCCCGGTCGCCGCATCTATGCCGGCTACAGCTCCGTCCCGAAGGTCATCGGCGGCATGGGCGTCTCCATCCTTACCACCTCCCGTGGCGTCATGACCGACGCGGAGGCCCGTCGCCAGAAAGTCGGCGGCGAGCTCCTCGCGAAGGTCTGGTAACCCGCCCCACCCTTAAACAAGCAACTCAATGAGCCGAATTGGTAAGCAGCCCGTCAATATCCCCGACAAGGTGACCGTGTCCGTGAAGGACAATGTCGTCGTCGTCAAGGGGCCCAAGGGCGAACTCTCGAAACCCTTCCCGAAGGAGATCGGCGTCGTCGCCGACGCGAAGGTCGTCAACGTCACTGACCTCACCGAGGTCAAGGACGCCGCTGGCAAGGTCGTGAAGGCCGGCACCGCCGGCGCCCTCCACGGCACCGTCCGCGCCATCATCCGCAACATGTGCGAAGGCGTCGCCACCGAATATAGCAAGACCCTCCTGATCGAAGGCGTCGGCTTCAAGGCCATCCTCAAGGGCAACGTCCTTGACCTCGCCCTCGGCTATTCGCACCCGATCAAGTACACCATCCCGGCCGGCGTGAAGGTCGTCGTCACCGACGGCACCAAGCTCGTCATCACCGGACCCGACCGCCACATGGTCGGCCAGGTCGCCTCTTCGATCAAGCTGTACAAGCCCGTCGAGCCTTACAAGGGCAAGGGCGTCCGCGTCGAAGGCGAATTCGTCCGCCGCAAGGAGGGCAAGAAGACGGCCTAATCCGCCCGAACCGAACACATTCCATGAAACTGCAGAAGAAGAATCTCCTGGCGCAGAAGCGTCGCTGGCGCATCCGCAAGACGGTGCGCGGCACCGCCGCCCGCCCGCGCCTCGCGCTCAAGATGACCCACGTGCATCTCTACGCCCAGGCCATCGACGACGACAAGGGCGTGACCCTTGTCTCCCTCGCGACCACCTCCAAGGATCTCCGTGGCCAGAAGCTGAAGGCCAACGTCGCCGGTGCGACCGCTTTCGGCGCCGCCTTCGGCGTCAAGGCCAAGGCCGCCGGTCTCACCACCGTGGTCTTCGACCGCGCCGGTCGCCGCTACCACGGTACCGTCAAGTCCTTCGCCGAAGCCGCCCGCCAGGCCGGCCTGACTTTCTAATTTCATGAGCGCTGAAAACACCCCCGCCGCGGCTCCTGCCGCCCCCGCTTCCGCTGCCCCCGGCCGTTCCGGTCCTGGCGGCGATCGCCGTGGTCCTGGTGGCCCCGGTGGTCCCGGTGGCCGTCGTAACGGTCCCGGCGGCCCTGGCCGTGGTCCTCGTCGCGACAACCGCAACGACGGTCCTGCTTCCGAATACAACGACAAGGTCGTCCACATCAACCGCTGCTCCAAGGTCGTCAAAGGCGGCCGTCGCTTCAACTTCGCCGCGCTCGTCGTGGCCGGTGATGGCAAGGGCCGCGTCGGCGTGGGTTACGGCAAGGCCAAGGAAGTGCCCGATGCGATCCGCAAAGGCACCGACCGCGCCCATCGCGCCCTCGTCCGCGTCAATCTCCGCGGTAACACCATCCCGCACGAAGTCATCGGCCACGCCGACGGCGGCGTCGTGATGCTCCGCCCGGCTGCCCCCGGTACCGGCCTCATCGCCGGCGGCGGCGTCCGCGCCGTCCTGGAAGTCGCCGGTTACAAGGACGTCCTCTCGAAGTCCATGGGTTCCAACAACCCGCAGGCGATCGTGAAGGCCACCTTGGACGGTCTCTCCAAGCTCCGCACCCTCGAACAAATCAAGGCCCTCCGCGCCTAAGCGGTACACACAGACATGAAACTCGACTCTCTGCCCAACATCAAGGGCTCCACCCATCGCCACAAGATCCTCGGCCGCGGCCGCGGCACCGGTCACGGTAAGACCTCCGGTCGTGGTCACAAGGGCATGAAGGCCCGCTCCGGCGGCGGTCATCGCCCCGGCTTCGAAGGCGGTCAGATGCCGCTCTATCGTCGCCTGCCTCACCGCGGCTTCAAGAACGTCAACCGCGTCGACTACGCCGTGCTCAACGTCCGCGACTTCCAGGAACTCAAAGGTACGACCTTCGGTCTCGCGGAACTCGTGGCTGCCGGCGTGCTCCGCAAGTCCGCCCCGCTCCTCAAGATCCTCGGCACCGGCGAGCTCACGCGCGCCGTCACCGTCAAGGCCCACCGCTTCTCCAAGGACGCCAAGGCCAAGATCGAGAAGGCCGGCGGCAAGGCGGTCCTGATCGAGATCAAGAAGACGGCTTCCGCCGAGTGAGCCTCGGCTCACCCTGACCCCGATGTTCTCGGCCTTCGCCAACTGCTGGAGGATCCCTGAGCTCAGGGCCCGTCTGGTCGCCACCGTCGCCCTGGTGTTCGTCGCCCGCATCGGCGCGAACATCCCGCTGCCCGGCATCGATCCGAAGGACATCATGGATTATTACCACTCCATGGCCGACAAGTCGGCCGGCGGAGTGGTCGCGATGTACAACATGTTCACGGGTGGCGCGCTCCTCAAGGGCGCGGTCTTCTCGCTGGGCATCATGCCGTACATCAGCGCCTCGATCATCATGCAGCTGATGTCGGCCGTCGTGCCGTCCATCGCCCGCCTGCAGCAGGAAGGCGAAGTCGGCCGCCAGAAGGTCGCCCAGTATTCCCGTTACCTCACCATCCTCATCGCCGTCGTGCAGTCCGCGCTGCTCCTCGGCGCCTTCTGCAATCCGCAGCAGGTCGGCCAGGCGCTCGGCCTCGGCAACTTCACCGGCACTATCGTCGTGATGGAGAGCAAGACGCTCTTCGTCTGCCTCGGCGTCTGCCTCCTGACTTCCGGCGCGATCGTCATGCTATGGCTCGGCGAGCAGATCACCCAGCGCGGCATCGGCAACGGGACCTCCGTCCTGATCACCGTCGGCATCCTCGCCGACATCCCCGGCGCGCTCACCTCCTTCGTCGACATGACGTTCGGCGGCAAGGTCGGCGCCGCCGCCGCCAATTCCCACGGCTGGGAGAAAGCCGCGGGCATGGTCCTCCTCTTCGTCGCCGTCACGGCCGCGATGGTCGCCATCAACCAGGCCGTCCGTAAGATCCCGATCCAGTACGCCCAGCGCATGGTCGGCCGTAAGATGTACGGCGCGCAGACGAATTACCTGCCGCTCAAGGTCAACTACGCGGGCGTGATGCCGGTCATCTTCGCCGGCGCCATCATGAGCTTCCCGCCCATGCTGCTCAACCCGCTGAGCACCTACTTCCCGACGCTCGCCTTCCTCCGCGACTGGGCCGACTTCTTCTCCCGCAACAACGGCTTCTACTACACGCTGTATTCGGTGCTGATCTTCGGTTTCAGCTACTTCTGGATCTCGATCATGTTCCGTCCGGTGCAGATCGCCGACGACCTGAAGAAGAACAACGGCTACATCCTGGGCGTCCGCCCCGGCGAGCACACCGCCCAGTTCTTGGACTTCGTGATGACCCGCCTGACGCTGGCCGGCTCCGTCTTCCTGCTCATCATCGCGCTGATGCCCGACCTCTTCATCGTGCAGCTCGGCTTCCCGATGCGTCTCGCCACCTTCCTCGGCGGCACCGGCGGCCTCATCACCGTCGGCGTCATGCTCGACACGATGCGTCAGATCGAGACCTATCTCCTGCAGCGTAACTACGAAGGCTTCCTTAAGAAGGGCCGTATCGGCGGCGTCCCCGTCCCGGCCGCTTCGCTGCGCTCCGAAGGCGAAGGTTCCGCGCTCGGTTCGCTCGAGAAGACCTGTCTCTTCCTGTTCGTCCTAGGCCTCGTCGCCTGGGGTCTGAACCACTTTGGCGCTTTCGCCGGCTAAGTTTCTTCCGGGATGATCGATTTGAAGTCGGCCGAAGACGTGAGTCGCATGCGAGCGGCGTGCGCCGCCGCGGCCCGCGTCCTCCACGACCTCTCGACCCTCGTCGTCCCCGGCATCTCCACCGCCGGACTCGACGCGGCCGCCCGCGGGCTCATGGTCCGGCACGGCTGCGAGAGCGCCTGCCATGGTTACGTCGTCGGTCGCCTCAGTTACCCCGGCTACGTCTGCATCTCCCTCAACGACGAGGTCGTCCATGGGATCGGCTCGGCCGACCGGATCGTGCGGGACGGCGACCTCGTCTCACTTGACGTGGTCGTGCGCCGCGACGGCTTCATCGGTGACAATGCCCGGACCATCCTGGTCGGCGCCGTCGACCCCCGGGCCCGTCAGCTCTGCGTCGACACCGAGAAATCGCTCCAAGCGGGCATCGCCGCCGCCCGCGTGGGCAACAGGGTAGGGGATATTTCGGCGGCCATCCAAGAGGCCCTGACCCCCGGCGGGTATGGCATCGTCCGGGACTTTGTCGGCCATGGTGTCGGTCGTAAAATGCACGAAGAACCCCAGATCCCGAACTACGGTAAGGCGGGAACTGGACCTAAGTTGCTGCCTGGCATGGCCTTAGCCATTGAGCCCATGGTCAATCTTGGCTCCCATAAGATCGTCATGGCCTCCGACGGATGGACCGCCCGGACCGCCGACGGCAAGGTCTCGGCCCACTTCGAGCACACCGTCCTGGTGACCGAAAACGGCCCCGAAATCCTGACCCTCGTTTAAACCGCATTTTTTGCTTTCCAATCCCACCAGAACCTTCAAGTTCCGACCTCTTTCCCACCTTCCAAACAGCACGGACACCATGCCTCGAATCCTCGGCGTAGACATTCCCAATAACAAGAAAGTAGAGATCTCTCTCCGCTACATCTATGGCATCGGCCCGCGCCGCGCCACGGAGATCTGCGAGGCCCTCGGCTTCGATCCCGCCATGCGGGCGCAGAACCTCTCCGAAGAGCAGCTGAACAAGATCGTCGAGTACATCGTCCGCATGGGCTATAAGTGCGAAGGCGACCTCCGCCGCGACATCGCCCAGAACCTGAAGCGCCTCCAGGCGATCAAGTGCTACCGCGGTCTCCGCCACTTCCGCGGCCTCCCGGTCCGCGGCCAGCGCACGCGCACCAACGCCCGTACCCGCAAGGGCAAGCGCAAGACCGTCGGCGTCGCCGCGGCTCCCTCCAAGTAAGCCAACCTTTCTCCTAAAACTATTTTACGATGAGCGAAGAAGCCCCCAAGACGCCCAAGGCCAAGAAGCCGAAGGCCCCCGCCGCCGAAAGCGCCGCCGCCCCCGAAGTCGTCGCTGCCGCGGCCGCTCCGGCCGAAGCCGCCGCTCCGGAACGCAAGGAGATCACCGCCAAGGAACTCCTCGGCGAAGAACTCGGCGAAGTGAAGGTCCGTCGCGCCAAAGGCTCGAAGAACATCACCACCGGCATCTGCCACATCCTCGCGACCTTCAACAACACGAAGGTCACGATCACCGACGCCAACGGCAACGTGATCTCCTGGGGTAGCGCCGGCCGTCACCAGTTCCGCGGCTCCCGCAAGTCCACCGCCTACGCCGCGCAGGTCGTCTGCTCCGAGGCCGCCAAGCTCGCCATGGCCCACGGACTCAAGGACGTCTCCGTCCGCGTCAAGGGTCCGGGCATGGGTCGCGACAGCGCCATCCGCGCCCTCCAGGTGCTCGGCCTGAACGTCACCTCGATCCTCGACACCACCCCGATCCCGCACAACGGCTGCCGCCCGCCCAAGCGCCGTCGCGTCTGATCGTCTCCGCTTTCCGCATCACCGTCCGGCTATGGCAAACCGGGCGGGTCCTTCAATCCGCCACCTCTACCAAATCCTAACAAACCATGTCTCGTTACACCGGTCCCACCACGAAGCTCAACCGTCGCTTCGGCCAGAATATTTTCCCCACCTCCAAGGGTGAAGAGCGTCGTCCGTACCCTCCGGGTATCCACGGCAAGACAACCCGCCGCAAGGTCTCCGAATACGGCGTCGGTCTCAATGAGAAGCAGAAGCTTCGCATGATGTACGGCCTCACCGAGAAGCAGTTCCGCCTCTCCTTCGAGCGCGCCAAGCGCATGGGCGGCGTCGCCGGCGACAATTTCCTCCGCATCCTCGAGACCCGTCTCGACAACGTGGTGTTCCGCCTCGGTTTCGCCAACTCCCGCGCCGCCGCCCGCCAGCTCGTGGCCCACGGACACATCCGCATCAACGGACACAAGGTCGACGTCGCCAGCTACGCCACCTCGCCCGGCGAGAAGATCGAAGTCCGCGACCGCACCTCTTCCAAGCAGCTCGCCACCCGCGCCGTCGAAGAAGGCCAGGGTCGCTCCGCTCCGGCCTGGCTCGTCGTCCTGCCTGAGCAGCTCAACGGCCAGATCGTCCGCGAGCCCGCCAAGGAAGAACTCCCTTCCGACGTCAACGTCCAGATCATCGTCGAATTCTACAGCCGCTGATCCCAGCCAAGCAAACCCACCCAACGGACCCACAGACATGACCAAGCGCCTCGGACAGTTCCAACGCCCCAAGACCCTCAAGAAGGAGGAGTCTTCCGCCACCCCCACCTACGCGAAGTATTTCGCCGAGCCCTTCGAGACGGGCTTCGGCCACACCGTCGGCAATTCGCTCCGCCGCATCCTGCTGAGCTCCATCGAAGGCGCCGCCATCTCCGCGGTGACCATCGAAGGCGTGCAGCACGAGTTCCAGCCGATCGAAGGCGTCGTCGAAGACGTCACCGAGATCGTGCTCAACCTCAAGAAGGTGCGCATCCGCACCGAGGCCAACAAGCGCGAGGCCTTCAAGGGCACCATCGACGTCAACAAGACCGGCCCCGTGAAGGCTTCGGACATCAAGTTCGAGACCAAGGGCGCCACCGTCACCCTCGTCAATCCTGACCAGGTCATCTGCACCCTCGACCGCAAGCGTCGCTTCTACGCCGACCTCGAAGTCACCGTGGGCCGCAGCTGGGCCTCCGCCGAGGAGAACAAGAAGACCGAACAGGCCATCGGTTCCATCCCCGTCGACTCGCTCTTCTCGCCGGTCACCCTCGTGAAGTACTCCGTCGAGTCCACCCGCTCCGGCGACAAGACCGACTACGATAAGCTCGTGCTCGAAGTCTCCACCGACGGCCGCATCACCCCGGACGAAGCCCTCAAGGAAGCCTCCGCGATCCTGCGCCACCACCTCGAAGTCTTCGACACCGTCTCCGCCGATTCCGTCGAGTTCGAGACCGGCCACAAGGAGATCAGCGAAGAGACCAACCGTCTCCGCAAGCTGCTCAACATGTCCGTCAACGAGATCGAGCTTTCCGTCCGCGCCGCCAACTGCCTCAACAACGCCAACATCAACACCGTCGGCGAACTGGCGATGAAGACCGAGCAGGAGATGCTCAAGTACCGCAACTTCGGCAAGAAGTCCCTCAACGAGATCAAGGCCAAGCTCGAGCAGCTCGGCCTTTCGCTCGGACAGAAGATCAACGAAGGCCTCCTCGACAAGGGCGTGAACGCCTAATCCAGACCGGAACCCACCCTCATGCGTCACCGCAAACACAATCACGTCCTTGGCGTCAAGACGGCCCACCGCCGCTCCCTCGTCGCCAACCTCGCGTCCGCGCTGTTCACCAACGCGCGCATCACCACGACGCTGTCCCGCGCCAAGGCCCTCCGTCCTTTCGCCGAGCAGATCATCACCTACGCCAAGAAGGCCGAGCAGTCCGCCGACAAGTCGGTGAAGCTCCACTACTACCGCCTGGCCATCGCCAAGCTGCGCAACGAAGACGCCGCCCAGCTCCTGTTCAAGGAGCGCGTGCAGCAGTTCCTCGGACGCAACGGCGGCTACACCCGTATCTACAAGCTCAGCGCCCGTAAGGGCGACGCCGCCGAGACCGCCCTCATCGAGCTCGTGGCCAAGGACGACAAGTCCCCGGCCATGACCCCGAAGGCCAAGACGGCGCGTAAGCCCAAGGCTAAGAAGGAAGCGGCCGCCGCTCCTGCTCAGGCCTAAGCTGCCCGCCCAGGCTTGAACCCGAGACGCGTCCGCCCCCCGGCAGGCGCGTCTCGCCTTTTCCGAACCTTCCGCCCATGCAGATCCCCGTCGACCTCGGCGCCTTCCTGGCCTTCCTGGCCGGGCTGGCCGCGGTCATCCTGTTCGGCCTCCAGGCGTGGTATGATCGTCGCGACGTGCTCCTTTCGGACCACCGCCGCATCAATTCCGCCTTTTCCTGCGTCCGTTGCAGCCTGACCTATGTCCGGCCGCGCCGACGCGAGGAAGCCGTCTGCCCCCGTTGCGGCTGGAACAATGTTCGCCTCAAGTTCTGAACCCCCCACACTTTTCCATCATGGCCACCCAGTCCATCGCCATCCTCGATTTCGGTTCGCAGCTGACCAAGGTCATCGCGCGCCGCGTCCGTGAGTGCAACGTCCACTCCCGCATCTATCCCTTCGGCGTCACGCCCGAGACCCTGCGCGCCGACGGCGTCGTGGGCGTCATCCTTTCCGGCGGCCCTGACAGCGTGAAGGCGAAGGGCTCGCCCCATCCGCACCCGGGCGTCTTCGAGATGGGCCTCCCGGTCCTTGGTATCTGCTACGGCGTCCAGCTGATGGGCCAGATGCTCGGCGGCAACGTCGCCAGCAGCTCGCACCGCGAATACGGCCACGGCGTCCTTTCGTTCGGCAAGGGCTCGCAGCTCCTGCAGGGCCTGAAGTCCCCGCTCCGCGTGTGGAACTCCCACGGCGACAAGATCACCCGCCTCCCGCGCGGCTTCAAGGCGGTCGCTTCGACCGAGAACTCCGAGTGCGCGGTCATCGAGGACACCAAGCGCCGCTTCTACGGCATCCAGTTCCACCCCGAGGTCGCCCATTCCGAGCGCGGCATCGACATCCTCCGCAACTTCCTCTTCCGCATCTGCCGCTGCAAGCCGACCTGGAAGATGGACGACTACGTCGAGACCGCCGTCCGCGAGATCCGCGAGAAGGTCGGCAAGTCTCAGGTGATCCTCGGCCTCTCCGGCGGCGTCGATTCCTCCGTCGCGGCCGCCCTCATCCAGCGCGCCATCGGCAAGCAGCTGACCTGCGTGTTCGTCGACAACGGTCTGCTGCGCCTCAACGAGCGTGCCCAGGTCGAGAAGATGTTCCGCGGTAAGTTCAAGGTCGACCTCCGCGTCGTCGACGCTTCCGCGGTCTTCCTCCGCAAGCTCAAGGGCGTCACCGACCCCGAGCGTAAGCGCAAGATCATCGGCCACGAGTTCATCAAGGTCTTCGAACGCTCCATCGCCGAGGTCCAGCGCACGAAGAAGGGCAAGGTCGACTTCCTCGCCCAGGGCACGCTCTACCCGGACGTCATCGAATCGCTTTCGCCCAATGGCGGCCCCGCCGCCACGATCAAGAGCCACCACAACGTGGGCGGCCTGCCGAAGCACATGAAGCTGAAGCTGCTCGAGCCCCTGCGCGAACTCTTCAAGGACGAGGTCCGCGCCCTCGGCGAAGCCCTCGGCCTGCCCCATGAGATGGTCTGGCGTCACCCGTTCCCGGGTCCCGGCCTGGCCGTCCGCGTCTGCGGCGACATCACCAAGGAACGCCTCGAGGTGCTCCGTAAGGCCGACGACATCTTCATCAACGAGCTCCGCACATCCGGCCAGTACGCCAAGGTCTGGCAGGCCTTCGCGGTCTTCCTGCCGGTGCGCAGCGTCGGCGTCATGGGCGACGGCCGTACCTACGACAACGTCTGCGCCCTGCGCGCGGTGACTTCCTCCGACGCGATGACCGCCGACTGGGCCCGCCTGCCGTACGACGTGCTGCAGCGCGCCTCGACCCGTATCATCAACGAGGTGAAGGGCATCAACCGCGTGGTCTACGACGTGTCGTCGAAGCCGCCGGCGACCATCGAATGGGAATAAGCCGGGGTTTGCCCCGTTGACACCCCTTCGGCCCGACCTTACCTAGACGCCAGTGTCTGCACCCGGCTTCCAGGTCATCGCGCGCCGCTGGCGTCCCCGCCGCTTCGACGAACTCGTCGGGCAGGAGCATATCGTCAAGACGCTCCGCAACGCGCTCGAGACGAAGCGCATGGCGCACGCCTATCTCTTCGTCGGGCCGCGTGGCACCGGCAAGACGACCACCGCCCGCATCCTGGCCAAGGCCCTGAACTGCGCCGGCGGCCCGAAGCCGGACTTCTCCCTCGACGATCCGGTCTGCCTTGCGATCGAGCAGGGTAACTGCCTCGACGTCGTCGAGATCGACGCCGCCTCCAACCGCTCCATCGAGGACGCCAAGAAGATCCGCGACGAGTGCCAGTTCTCCCCGACGAGCTGCCCGTTCAAGGTCTTCATCATCGACGAAGTCCACCAGCTCACGAAAGACGCCTTCAACGCGCTGCTCAAGACCCTCGAAGAGCCGCCGCCCTGGGTGAAGTTCATCCTGGCCACGACCGAGGCCGACAAGGTCCTGCCGACCATCACCTCCCGCTGCCAGCGCCTGGAGTTCCACCCGATCTCCGAGGAGGTCATCGCCGCCCAGCTCGCCCGCATCGTGAAGGCCGACGGCGTGACCGCCGACCAGCACGCCCTCACGGCCATCGCCCGCCTCGCCGCCGGCGGCATGCGCGACTCCCAGTCGATCCTCGACCAGGTCATCTCTTTCTCCGGTAAGCAGATCACGGAAGCTGACGTGCTTTCCATCTACGGTCTCGCCTCGGCCCAGCAGGTCACCGACCTCTGCCAGGGCATCTCGACCGGCGACGGTAAGAAGGTCCTGGCGCTCTGCGACGCCTTCCACGCCGAAGGCCGCGACCTCCTTCGCGTGCTCGCCGACCTCCAGGTCCGCGTGCGCGCCGCCACCCTTGATTCTGTCCGCTCCGGCGGGACCTCCGCCCAGCTCGGTGCGCCGCTGGCGACCGAACAGCTGGTACGCCTTCTCGAGTGCCTGCAGGAAGGGGAGAACGGTATCCGCCAAGGCCTCTCGCCCCGGGCGAACTTCGAGGTGACGCTGCTCAAGGCGATCGAGCAAAGTAGGTCACGGTCGATAGACCTGCTCATCAAAGACATCGCCGCCGCCGCAGCTGGTCTCCCTCGGGAGCCCGGCCAAAAAAAAAT